>JBKJTX010000026.1:0-4056 GCA_046590315.1 Ramlibacter sp.
CCTCTTCCGGATAGGCGTCCAGCAGCACGTCCTGCGGCGCGTCGTGCATGCAGCGCAGATTGCGCACGTGCATCGAGTTGCCGCCACGCCACTCGACCGGCGCCGATTCCAGCAGCAACACGCTGGCGCCGGCCTCGCGCGCCATCAGCGCGGCGCAAAGGGCGGCATTGCCGCCACCGATCACCAGGACATCGAACATGGCCAGACTCTAGGGCTTCCCGGGCCGCTGCGGAAGCCTGCACCCTGCAGCGGGCTATCACGATCCGTGATGGCGGGCTGTCAATGGGGGCTGAGCCGTGCGCCCGCCCAACGGCCTTCGCGAACGAGTTCGCGGGCGCAATCGGCCAGCACCACGCGCGCTGCCAGCGCGGCCGGCGACAGCTCGTCATCGGACAGGCTGCACAGGGAATTGAGGCGGCGCGCTTGCGGATCGGCGATCTCGCTCAGGTGAAAGCGCGACGCGGCGTCGGGAAAGCGCCCCAGCGCCGCCCAGGGTTGCACGGTGCTGCCGAGCCCCGCGTCGACTGCGTCCATGAGCATCGACAGCGAGTCGATTTCCGCCACCACGTTGGGCTGCAGTCGGGCGCGCGCAAACGCGGCGTCAAGCGTACTGCGCAGGCCATGCGGCCCGCTCGGCAAGATGAGCGGGACCGACTTCAGCTGGGCCATGCGAATCTTGGTGGCGAACCCCTTCGCGCTGTCGTGGCGCGACGTGATGAGAAACAGCTTTTCCTCCAGCAGCGGCGTCACGCTCCAGCGGCGCGCGGGATGCGTGTCGAACAGGATGACGAGGTCGAGCTGGCGCGCATTGAGCATGTTGGACAGGTGGCCCGAGAGGCTCTCCACCATGTGCAGCCGCACGTGCGGGTGTCGCTCGCGCATGGCGCGGATCAGCGGCACGCCGACCACCGACGCCGTGGTTGGCGCAAGGCCCACGCTCACCGTGCCCGAAAGCCGGGCTTCGCGCGCCGCCCGCACGGCCTGGTCGGCGTGGCGCAGCGTGAGTTGCGCCTCGCGGAAGAATGCCAGCCCGGCTTCGGTCGCCGTGGCGCCCTTGCTGGTTCGCTGCAGCAGCCGGGTGGCCAGCTCGCCTTCCAACCGGCTGATCTGTTGGCTGAGCGCGGAGGGCACCAGAGCGAGGTCGAGCGCGGCGCGGCTGATGCTCCCCAGTTCGACCACGCGCACGAAGTAGCGAAGCTGCCGCAGTTCCATCGCGCTACTTCGGGCACCGGCCGCTGAGGGCTTTGAGGGCAAGCGCAGGCACGGCCAGCAGCCCGCCGAGCTGCTGCTCGCTTTTCGGCGCGTGCAGACAGTCATCCACTGCGGCGCTTTCCATGCGTTCGGTCAACGGATCCTTCTTCTCGCGCCGCAGCTGCTCGTTCGCCATGTCGGCCAGGCTGCGCTGCCGCTGCACGCGGAACGGGCCAGGATGGGGCGGGATGCCGGGTGAGCTGATGACCGGCGCCGGCGGCAAGGCGGGTCGCGGCGCACCACCCCCCGGCGCACCGGTGGACGGCCCGGGTGCAGGCGCACCCCAACCGGTGCCGGGCCCGGGACCGGTCAGCGCGCCGGGAACCAGCGTGGCACCCGTTGCTGCAGGCGAACTGGGGGAGACAGGCACATCCACGATCGGGCCTTGCAGACGCTGCGTCGGTGCGGGCGCCGTTGCCGCGGGCGCCGGCGCGGCGACGGGAGCCGGTGGTGCCGGTGGTGCCGGTGGTGCCGGTGGTGCAGGTGGTGCCGGGGGTGCCGGTGATGCGGGTGGTGCAGGTGGTGCCGGCGCGGGCGCAGGGACAGGTGCGGGGGCGGATTCAGGAACTGGCACCGGAACCGGCGCAGGAACCGGAACGGGCGTGGGGACCGGGATGGGTACCGGCGCTGGCGGCGGCACCTCGACCAGCGGCTCTGGTGCGGGCTCCGGTGCCGCCTGGGCGGGCGCCGGCTCGGCCGCGGGGGTCGGCACTGCCGCTTTGGGCCCAGGCACCGGCTTCTTGGCTTGCAGCAAGTCCGGCAATTGCGTCGTGGTCTGCAGGGGAACGCTGGATTCGGGCACCCGCGAGAACACCGAAATACTTTCGCTTTGGCTGGTGGTGCTAGGCGGCCGGATCGTGATGGCCCGGCTCGCGCTCGGTGCCGGCGCAGGACTGATGGGCCTTGCGTACTGGTACACGACATAGCGAACGGTCTGCTGCAATGGCGAATACTGCAGCAGCAGCCACAACAAACCCACATGAATGGCGCCGGCCGTGACCATGCCGGCAGGCGACATGCGCTGTTTGGGGAACGGCGGGGCGGTGGGCCGGTAGAGCATGAGGGCAAACTTCCGCTGGGATAATCGCACATATGAGTCGCAAGCCACGCATCGTTGTCGGGCTGAGCGGGGGCGTGGACTCCGCGGTCACTGCGCATCTGCTCAAACAGCAGGGCTGGGACGTGGTCGCCATCTTCATGAAAAACTGGGAGGATGACGACGGCGATGCGTACTGCTCGTCGAATCAGGACTTCATCGACGCGGCGAGCGTCGCCGACGTACTGGGCATCGAGATCGAGCACGTGAACTTCGCGGCCGAATACAAGGACCGCGTCTTCGCCGAGTTCCTGCGCGAATACCAAGCAGGTCGTACGCCCAACCCCGACGTGCTGTGCAATGCGGAGATCAAGTTCAAGGCGTTCCTCGATCACGCCATGCGCCTCGGCGCCGAGAAGATCGCGACCGGGCATTACGCGCGGGTGCGTGACCGGGGCGGCAAGTTCGAACTGCTCAAGGGCTTGGACGAATCCAAAGACCAAAGTTACTTCCTGCATCGACTGACTCAGGCGCAATTGTCCAAATCGCTGTTCCCGATTGGCGAGCTGCGCAAGACGGAAGTGCGGCAGATCGCCGAGGAGATCGGCCTGCCCAATGCGAAGAAGAAGGATTCGACCGGTATCTGCTTCATCGGGGAGCGGCCGTTCCGCGACTTTCTCAATCGCTACATCAGCAAGGAACCGGGCCCGATCAAGGATGAGCGCGGCCGGGTGATCGGCGAGCATCAGGGCCTGTCGTTTTACACGCTTGGCCAGCGGCAAGGACTGGGTATTGGCGGCGTGAAGCAAAAGGGGGCCCAGCGCGGCGGCGGCGAGCACGCGCCCTGGTTCGTGGCGCGGAAGGACCTCGACAACAACACGCTCTGGGTAGTGCAAGGTCACGACCATCCCTGGCTGCAATCGCTCGCGCTCGATGCCGACGACGCGAGCTGGGTCGCGGGCGAAGCGCCGGTATCGGGCGACTATGCCTCGAAGACGCGCTATCGCCAGGCCGACGCGCCGTGTCGGCTCGCGCCGCACGCCAACGGCGAGTTTCACCTGGACTTCAGCGACCCGCAGTGGGCAGTGACGCCCGGTCAATCGGCCGTGCTGTACGACGGCGAAGTGTGTCTCGGCGGCGGCGTGATCGCTGGCAAGCGCTAGCTCAGACGGCACTTGCGTTTGTCGGAGTACTGGTTAAAAATCCAGTTCCGAAAACAAAAAACCGAAATGATTCATCGCGAGCCACAACTGATAGCCGTCTGTCTCTCGTTGATAGGGGACACGTGTTTGCTGACGGCGGCGGAGCAAAAGCTCGCCAAGCTGGCCTCAGCCGATTTATTCCACTCCGCAATTGTCGACTCGGTCCGTCAGGAAATCATTGCTGGAAATGATCCTTTGGGGGAGCAGTTTCTGCAGCTGCGCTCGAGCAGTGAGCGCCGGGAACTGGGCGCCGTATACACACCGATGCCGATCGTTGATTCTATGGTCGGCTGGATCGAGTCACAGATCACGCCGCAGCGCGTAATCGACCCCGGGGCGGGCTCCGGCCGATTCCTGCTGGCCGCAGCACGACGATTTTCCAAGGCGAAATTAATTGGCGTAGAACTGGATCCGTTAGCCGCCTTGATCTTGCGGGCCAATCTCGCTGTGAATGGATTGCAGGAGCGGGCAGAGGTGCTGGTTCAGGACTATCGCAGCATCCGGTTGCCCGCATGCCCGGGGCCGGCCGCGTTTGTCGGGAACCCGCCCTACGTCAGGCACCATCAG
>JBKJTX010000357.1:0-7543 GCA_046590315.1 Ramlibacter sp.
TGGCCGTCCTCGAGCGCTACCTCGCCCAGTCGGCGGGCCTGGTGTTATAGCTCTTTGGAGTGAAGTTACCCACGTTTACAAATTGCACGAATAGCATCTGTTTGTCCTGCTCAGATGGACAAAGAGTTCACGCGGTTGTGAACGCATTTCGGAGATAAAGATGGCTGACGAATTCAGCGGGCTCGAAATCGCGGTGCTGATCCCTTGCTACAACGAAGAGGTGGCGATCCCTCGCGTCGTCCAGGATTTTCGCAAGGCGCTGCCGACCGCCAGGGTGTACGTCTATGACAACGCATCGACTGACCGCACCGCGGAAGTCGCTGCGCGCGCAGGCGCGATCGTGGGCCACGAACCGTTCCCTGGCAAAGGGAATGTGATGCGCCGCATGTTCAGCGACATCGACGCCGACGTGTATGTGCTTGTCGACGGCGATGACACTTACGATGCTTCGGCCGCACCCCAGTTGGTGCGCGCCTTGTTGGACCGGCAGCTGGACATGGTGAACGGTGCGCGAGTAACGCAGATCAAAGAGGCCTATCGCTTCGGGCACCGCTTTGGCAACCGGCTTCTCACGGGCCTGGTGCAGGTTATCTTCGGCAAGCAATTCAACGACATGCTCTCGGGCTACCGGATCTTTTCTCGCCGCTTCGTCAAGTCGTTCCCGGCCATCTCCGGCGGCTTTGAGATCGAGACCGAGCTCACCGTGCACGCGCTCGAACTGCGCATGAAGACCACCGAAGTTCCCACGCGCTACAAAGACCGGCCTGAAGGCTCGACGTCCAAGCTCAACACCATCCGCGACGGCGTCCGCATCCTGAAGATGATCGGGCTCCTGATCAAGGAAGAGCGCCCGCTGATGTTCTTCGGCGGCGCGTTCCTGCTGCTCATGTTGCTGTCGATCGGCCTCGCCACGCCGGTTGTCCTCGAATACATGCAGACCGGGCTGGTGCGCCGGTTCCCAACGGCGGTCCTGTCCACGGGCATCATGCTGGTCGCATTCCTGTCGATGGCGTGCGGGCTCATCCTCGATACGGTCACACACTCCCGGCGCGAGTTGAAACGGCTTGCGTACCTCGAGATCCGGGCGCCACAGTGGCCCCATTGGGGCCGAATGAGCGGCAACATGGCCTCCGACGTGATGGCTTTGCCAGCTGCTGCTACCGGTGCTAACCGGGGCGAGGCGGGCAACGACTCGAACCACATGCCGCTGCCTCAACACGTGCCCGTCGCCGCTGCCTGAGCCAGCCCGCAGGGAATTCAATGAGCCCGTCGGGTACTTCCGCGGACAGCGTGCCCCGCGCCTCTGCCTGGGCCTTGCCCTGGCGCGCCTCGCTCGCCAGCGGGCGCTTCGTCCTGCCGCTGGTAGCGGTGCTGTTCATCGTGAATGTGCTGGCGTACTACCCCGGCTCGATGATGAACGACTCGGTCAATCAGTACGCGGAAGCCGTGAGCGGCCGCTTGACCGACTGGCATCCCCCGATCATGGCTTGGCTCTGGTCTCTGCTGCGCCGGATTCACAACGGCCCGGCGCCGTTCTTCGTGCTTCATCTCGCCGCATTCTGGGGCGGCATTGGCCTGATCGCCGATGCGACGCGCCGCAGCGGCCGTCCAGGCGTCGCCGCGGCGGTCGCGCTGGCCGGCGCATTCCCGTCTTTCGTGTTCGAGAATGCCTACGTCATCAAGGATGTCGGCATGGCCGTGTCGTGGGTGGCGGCGGTGGGTCTGATCTACTGGTTCCGCTCGCAGGGCCGGCGCATGCCTTTGGCATGGGCGCTGCTGGCGGGCCTGTTGATTGTCTATGGCGCACTGGTACGCACCAATGCCGTGTTCGGCCTCGGACCGCTGCTCATGTACGCGCTGGCGCCGGCGGCGTGGCTGCGCAATCTGCGGCTGATGATCGCCACGTTGCTCATCGCCGTGGTAGCGGTCCCCTTGTCGCAGCAGGTGAACCGCGTGCTGTTCCAGCCGGTTGCCCGCGAGGCAGTGAATTCGCTGTTCCTGTACGACTTGATCGGTATCGCATTGCACGAAAATAATCCGGCCCTGATCGAACCTCGCGCCACGTTGAGCCTGCAGGATCTGAAGACCTGCTACACGCCGTTCTGGTGGGACAGCTTCAGCTCATGGGGCCCGTGCGGTGACAAGGTGCACCGGCCCGATCACGATCGCGCCACCTACGGCGAGGGCCTGGCGCAGCAGTGGGCGAAAACGATCAAAGAGCACCCGATGGCTTATACCGTGCATCGACTCAAGCATTTCAACTCGGAGCTGATGTTCGCCGTGCCGCTCAAGCACATGCGCTTGGCGCCGGAGTTCCGCACAGACCTTCCGGGCTTCAAGCCATTGGAAGTCTTTTCGCCGACGAATATCCGGATGGACATCGTGCGGAAAAACCCGGTGGTCTGGCCCGTCACCTGGGTGGCCTGGGGCGCGATGCTGCTGCTGTTCCTCGCGCGTGCCGAACCGCTTCCATCTGTGCTCTTCGCGCGCGTGCTGGTGGTCTCGGCTCTGGCCTATTCCGGTGCCTACCTGCTGATCGGCGTGGCCACCGACATCCGCTATCACTATTGGTCGATGCTCGCGTCGGTGCTCGCTACGCTGGTGGTATGGCCGCAGCTCGCGCAGGGCTGGCGCAGCCGATCAAAGCCGCTCATTGCGGCACTCGCCGTCGTCGCGATGGTCGTGATCACGGGCCTAGCCACACGGGCGTTCGATTTCCAGGCTTGGACCGCATGAAGCACTCGCTGCCGGGCGTCATGCAACTGCCGAGTTTCCTGCGCTTCGGCCTGGTCGGTATCGTCGGCTTCGTCGTCGATGCCGGCGTACTGCTGGCCTTGGTGAGCCTGGCGGGCTGGGGTCCGATCTCGGCGCGACTCGTTGCGGTGCCCACCGCAGTGTTCGCGACCTGGTTGCTTAATCGCAGCTTCACTTTTCCCGAGGCGCAAGGTGGACCGGCTTGGCCGAGCCTTGCGCGCTATGCGGCGGTGAGCGCCGCCGGCGCCGGTGTCAACTTTGTCGTTTACACGTCGCTCGTGCTGGCATCGTCTTTCCTCGCGGCGTATCCGCTGTTGCCGCTGGGGGTCGCCTCCGTCGTCGCGATGGTTGTCAACTACCTGGGCAGCAAGCACTTCGCTTTTAGAGCTTGAGCCGCCCGCAAGCGAGCAAGGCTTCGGCATCCGTCCGGTACATGTGCAGGAGCGGACCCTGCTCCAGGGCGCCGGCCTTTAGAAGCACGCGTTCGACCGGCAGCTTGATTCCGCTGATGTGCAAGGCAATGCCGCGCTCGGCGAGCATCGCCCGCAACTGCATGAACACTTCCACGCCGGTGGCGTCGACCCGGTTGATCGGCTGCGCGAAGAGGCAGATGTGGCGCGTGTCGGGGTGTGCCGCAAGATGCTCCACGATCGCACGCTCGAAAGCCGTGGCTGAGGCGAAGTCCAGCTCATCGTCCATGCGCAACGCATAGACGTCAGCCCCCAGTGGCGGCAGTTGCCAGAGGTGGCGATCGCGCATGCTGCCGTCGGGATGCAGGCCGACTTCGATGATTCGTGGATGCAAGCGCAGATAGAGAAAGTGGGCCAGGCCCATGATCGCCCCCGCGAGCACGCCCCAAAAGATGCGCGGTGCCGAAAGCAGCGTGACGCTGAAGGTGACAAGCGCCGTCATGGCCTCGACGCGGTCGATGCGCCACAGACGAAGCAGGGTACGCGGCTTGAACAGGCCGGCCACCGCAGCCACCACCACGGCCGCGAGAACCGCCCGGGGAATGTGCTGCAAGGCCGGAGTGAGAAAGAGCAGCACCAGCAGCACGAAGCCGCTGGCGGCCACGGTGCTCCAACCGGTCTTGGCGCCGCCGTACAGGGAAATGGCGGAACGCGAAAATGATGTGCTGGTCGCAAAGCTGCCCGAGAGCGCCGAGGTGAGCTTGCCCATGCCCTGGCCAATCAAGTCCTGGTTGGCGTTCCAGCGCTTGCCGTCGTGCTGGCTCTCGATCTTGGCGCTCGCGGCCATTTCGAGCGAGCTCACGAGCGTGAGCACGAGGGCGGGCACGATCAGCATCTGGAACGCGTCCCAGCCGGGCCAGCCCGGCCAATACAGCGAAGGCAATCCCGCTGGAAGCGCGCCAATGACCGCGCCGCGTTCGGAATAGCCAGTCCACTTGCTGACCACGCCGGACACCGCGAGCACCAGCAACACCATCGGCAGGCGCGGCCAGAACCGCTTTCCGATGACGAACGCAGCGAGACTGACGATGCCGTACGCCAAAGCTGAGATGTCGATCTGCGGCGCGTCCAGCAGGCTGCGGAGGCCTTCGTGCAGGCCCAGCAGGGCGGGCAGCTGGGACGCGATGATCAGCAGCGCGGCGGCCTGGCTGAATCCGGTCAGCACGGGTGAACTGACGAGGTTAAGCACCCACGCCGCGCCGACGGCGCCCAGGCCGAGTTGAAGGCCACCGGTGAGCAGAGCCAGCCATACCGCAAGCGCAATCCATTGGGCGCTGCCTGGCTGCGCCATGCCGACCAAGGACGCGCCCACCAGTGCGCTGCTCAACGCCGACGGCCCCACCGACAGGCGCGTCGACGCGCTGAAGAGCACCGCCACCAGCGCGGGCAGGAACGTGGCGTACAGGCCGGTCACCAGCGGCATGCCAGCCAGGCTGGCATAGGCCACCGATTGAGGGATCATGACCAGGGCCACTGAGAGTGCCGCAATGATCTCGCCCCGCAGCAGCGCTGGTGTGGGCCGCGGCCACTGCAGAAAGGGGAGCCGGCGAGAGATGTCACGCATCGGGCGAGTATGTCATTTGGCTGCGTGCGGACGGTTATCCTGTACGCGTGGCGCAAGACAGAAAATCGTCCGCGGTGGAGCGATGGCTGGAAGCTCGTGGATGGCAAGCCTTCGAATTCCAGCGCGAGGTCTGGCGTGCCGTCGCCGACGGGCGCAGCGGCATGCTGCACGCTACCACCGGTTCAGGCAAGACCTATGCCGTTTGGCTTGGCATGTTGGAGCAACTGCTGCTGCGCCACCCGCCTGCTCGCGGCGCCGAACCGCTGCGAGTGATCTGGCTCACTCCGATGCGCGCGCTGGCGTCCGATACCACGCGCGCCTTGGCCGAGCCCCTGCGTGCGCTGTCGCCGGAATGGACCATGGGCCAACGCACCGGCGATACGCCGAGCGCGGAGCGGGCGCGCCAGGACAGGCGCTTTCCGACGGTGCTGGTGACCACGCCTGAATCGCTGAGCCTGATGCTCACGCGCGACAACGCCCGTGAGACGCTACAAAGCGTCGAGTACGTAGTGGTCGACGAATGGCACGAGCTCATCGGCAGCAAACGGGGTGTCCAGGCGCAGCTTGCTCTGGCACGGCTGTGGCACTTCAATCCCGGCCTGGTGGCCTGGGGCCTGAGCGCGACGCTGGGCAATTTGCAGCAGGCGATGGAGGTTTTGTGCGGCCCGGGCACCCGTGCCGGTGCGCCGCCACCGGCCCTGGTGCGCGGGCGCATCGACAAGAATCTGGTGATCGACACACTGATTCCGACCGACCCCGGCAAGTACTCCTGGGCCGGCCACCTGGGCGCGCGCATGCAGCAGCCGGTGGTCGACGAGATCGCGAAGTCGGGCACCACGCTGGTCTTTACCAACGTGCGATCGCAAGCAGAAATCTGGTACCAGCTCCTGCTCGAAGCCAAGCCGGAGTGGGCGGGCCAGATCGCGCTGCACCACGGCTCGATCGACAAGGCCACGCGCGAGTGGGTGGAGCTGGGTCTGAAGGAAGGGACTTTGCGCGCGGTGGTGGCGACGTCGTCATTGGACCTCGGCGTGGACTTCCTGCCGGTGGAGCGGGTGCTGCAGATCGGCTCGGCCAAGGGCATTGCGCGCATGATGCAGCGCGCTGGACGCAGCGGCCACGCGCCCGGACGGGCCAGCCGGCTCACGCTGGTGCCGACCAACACCATGGAAATCATCGAGGCGGCCGCCGCCCGCCAGGCGATGCAGGAAGCGCGGGTAGAGCAGCGCACGCCGCCCGACAAACCACTGGATGTGCTGGTCCAGCACATCGTCACCATCGCGCTGGGCGGAGGGTTTCGCGCCGAGCAACTGTTCGCCGAAGTGCGCACGGCCTGGTCATACCGCGAGCTGACGCAGGCCGAGTTCGATTGGGCGCTGCTGTTTTGCGAGCGCGGGGGCGAGAGCCTCACTGCGTATCCCGACTACCACCGGATTGTGCAGGGCGAGGAGGGCGTGTACCGCGTGACGGATCGTGGCATCGCCAAGCGCCACCGGCTGGGTATCGGCACCATCGTGAGCGATGCTTCGATGCAGGTCAAATACATGAGCGGCGCGAACATCGGCACGATCGAGGAGGGTTTCATCGCGCGCCTGCGTCAGGGCGACTGCTTCTTCTTCGCGGGAAGGCTGCTGGAATTCATCCGCGTGCGCGAGATGGCGGCTTACGTGAAAAAAGCTGCGCGCAAGAAGGGCACCGTGCCCACCTGGCAGGGCAGCAAGATGGCGCTGTCGGCCGAACTCGGCGACGCGGTTCAGGAGATGATGCTCCGAGCCGCGCAAGGCGACTTCCTCGAACCTGAGCTGGCGGCCGCGCGTCCGATGCTGGAAACCCAGGCGCGGCTCTCGCGCATTCCCACGCCCGATACGTTGCTGGTGGAAGCCTTCCGCTCTCGTGAGGGGTACCACGTGTATGTTCACCCGTTCGCGGGCCGCCACGTGCACCTGGGGCTGGCCAGCCTGCTGGCGTGGCGGCTCGCCCGCGAGCGGCCCAACACGTTCAGCATGTCGGTCAACGACTATGGCTTCGAGCTGGTGAGCGCCGAGGAGTTCGACCTCGAGCCCGTCACCGGCAAGAACGTTTTTTCCACCGACAACCTGCTGCCCGACGTGCTGTCCTCACTCAATTCAACGGAGCTCGCGCAAAGGCGGTTCCGCGAAATTGCGCGCGTCGCGGGGCTCGTCTTCTCCGGTTACCCGGGCCAACCGAAGAGCACGAAGCAGTTGCAGGCTTCCAGCGGCCTCTTCTTTGAGGTGTTTCGCAAATACGATTCGAACAACCTGCTGTTGACGCAGGCGCAACGGGAAGTGCTGAGCCAGGAACTGGAGATTTCCCGACTGCGGGCGACGCTTGAACGCCTGCAGCGCAAGACGCTGGAGCTGGTGCATTTGCGCCATCCCAGCCCGATGAGCTTACCGTTGATGGTCGAGCGCTTTCGCGAGCAACTCACCACCGAGCAGCTCTCCACCCGCCTTGACCGCATCCTCAAGGACATGGAGAGCGATAACACCTGAACGCTCGGTACTGCGACGCTGGGTAGAACTTTGCCTACGGATTGCGCGGCTTTGTCCGACTGTCCGGCGGCGCAGGAAAATCTACATTGGTCTTGACCACCATTGCGAGGTCCGACATGACCCATACCAGCCTCTCCCATGCCGCGATGGCCCTTGCATCGCTCGCCGTGCTGCTCTCGCTGGGCGCATGCAGCCGCGTCGACCCTGCGCAGGCCCGTTCCTCGAAAGCCGACATCCGTGCG
>JBKJTX010000360.1:0-4302 GCA_046590315.1 Ramlibacter sp.
CGGCGCGTCGATCTCCATCTGCCCGTCATGTGCCCAGGCGGCGCTTGCGCGGTCGACCTGCCAACGCGCGGTCGTACACGGCGTTAGGCAGGAGCCGCAACAGCTTGCCAACAATACCCATCTGCCAGGGAATGACGCGGTAGCTGTCGCCGGCCTCGATGGCGCGGAAGGCCCGCTCGGCAAATTTGTCCGCAGGCATGAGAAAGGGCATCGAATAGCGATTCGCGCGCGTGAGGGGGGTGTCGATGTAGCCGGGACAGATCGTCACGACCTTGACGCCGGAGCCTCGCAGTTCGCCGCGCAGACTCTCGCAATAGCTGATCACCGCCGCCTTGCTGGCGCAATAACCACCGTGACCGGGCAAGCCGCGGATGCCGGCGATGCTGGCGATCCCGCCCAACACACCCGAGCCCCGGCGCACCATCGCCGCGACGAAAGGATGAAAGGTCGCGGCCAGTCCGACGTTGTTGGTAGCGAATGTGCGAGCCATCACATCGAGGTCTTCGCGCATCGCTGTGTCGACGCCGACACTGATGCCTGCATTGGCGATGACAACGTCGGGGAGGCCCTGGCGCACGATGCACTGCCCGCCCGCCGCGACGATGCTGTCGGTGTCGGCAACGTCAGCGCCGTACACGGTATAGCGATCGGCCGCCAGGTTCTGCGCGCGCGCCCAGGATTCGATCTCGCCAGTGCGACGCGCGGTGAGCGCGAGCCGGAAGCCCGCCTGGTGGTAGCGCCAGGCCAATGCCTGGCCGATACCGCTGGACGCGCCCGTGATGAATACCAGTTTGTCCATGGCTGCTCCTGTTGGCGAATGCGCTAGCGAGCGCGAGGAATGAGGACGCCGCTCACGCGCCCGTGCAGTGTCATCACCTGCGCGATGTTGTCAAAGTCCATATTTTCAGCGGTGAACTTGTCGTCGCCGCGTGTCAGCGCCACCGGCTTGTGCGACTTCACCCGTTCGACGTTCAAAAAGGCGTGCAGAAACTCGCCGCGGAACTCCAGCCGCGGCCGGGTGTGGCCCGCGGCGTCTGTGACAGCTTCGCGCGTCACCACCGCGTCGCCGATCAACTGGACTTCGGAGCCGTCTGCATTGCTCAGGGCGCGCTGGGCGGTGGCAAGCGTGAGCTCGCCGCGTTCGTTGAAGGCGCGGATGCGCGGTTGGTCGATCTCCAGCGTATCGGTGTCGGGGTAGTGACGCGCCTCGGTGCCGTAAACCTCGGTCTTGAGACGCCCGCCGGCGTCAAAGGTCTTCACGGAAAAGCCGCGCATTGAATAGTCGGGGTCGTGGCTCGGCGCAGTCTGCGTGCCGGGCACGTCTACCGCCGGTGTATTGCGGGCAAGCCAATAGGTGCCCATCGCCAGCAGCCCCATCAAGATGATGGGCAGGTAGATGGCGATGCGCTCCCAACCTGTGCGAATAAGTTTCCAGGCGCTCGCCCGCTGTGGCCGCGTCGCCATCGTGCTCACTGCGGCCCCCACGTCCGGCTCAAGCGTAGCCTTCCAGCAAGCCGGCGTACCGGCCACTTGCGATCAGCAGCACGTCGCAGAACTCGCGCGCCGCGCCATAGCCGCCGGTCGATTGGGTAACGTGATGCGCAACAGCTTTGACTTCGGCGTGCGCGTTCGCCGGCGCGCAGGCAAAGGCGCAGCGGTTGAGCACTGGCAAGTCCGGCCAATCGTCACCGATTGCAGCGGCCTGACGCCATTCGAGGCCGAGCTCGCGCAGCGTCTTTTCGGCTGCGGGGCGCTTGTCCTCGGTGCCGAAGTGCGCATGGTCCACGCCCAGCGCCTGCAGGCGGACGCGCAGCGGTTGCGAGTCGCGGCCCGTGATCACTACCGGTGTGACCCCGGCTTGCTTCAGAAGCTTCAAGCCCAGGCCGTCCAGGGTGTGGAAGCGTTTGAGCGTTTCTCCTTGCTCGGAAATGTAGAGGCCGCCATCGGTGAGCACACCGTCGACATCGAAGAAGGCAACGCGCACGCCCTGGGCCGCAAGGAGCAGCTCCGGAGGAAAATTCAGAGTCGGGGTCAATGCCGTTGCGCCGCCGGTCATATAACTTTCGCGCGCATCAGGTCGTTGCTGTTGACTGCGCCGCAAAGCTTGCCCTCGTCGTCGACCACCAGGAGCCGCGTAATGCCGTGCTGCTCCATCAATTGGGCCGCCTCGACGGCCAAAGCGTCTGCGCGCGCCGTGCGCGGCCCCCGGCGCATCACGTCGGCAGCGGTTTTGCCGCGCAAGTCGGTGCCCGCTTCGACCAGGCGCCGCAGGTCACCATCGGTGAATATGCCGACCAGCACGCCCTTCTCGTCAACGATGCCGGTGGCGCCAAAACCTTGCAGGTTCATGCTGCGCATGACCTCTACTAACGGTGTTGCCGGCGACACATGCGGAACTGCCTCGCCCGAGCGCATCACGTCGGTCAGGTGCGTGAGCAACTTTCGCCCCAACGTGCCGCCTGGGTGCGAGCGCGCGAAATCTTCGGTTTTGAATCCGCGCGCATCCAAAAGGGCGACCGCCAGCGCATCGCCCAATGCGAGCTGGGCCGTGGTGCTCGCGGTGGGCGCGAGCTGCAAGGGGCAGGCTTCCTTCTCGACACCGCTGTCCAGCACCACGTCGGCATGGCGACTGAGCGTTGATTGGGGATTTCCCGTCATGGCAATGAGCTTGGCGCCCAGTCGCTTGATGACCGGCAACAGGCTGTTCACTTCGTCGACTTCCCCGCTGTTGGAAACGGCGAGCACCAGGTCAATCGGCTTGATCATGCCCAGGTCGCCGTGACTGGCCTCGGCCGGGTGCACGAACATGGCGGGCGTGCCGGTGGAAGCCAGCGTGGCGGCGATCTTGCGAGCGATGTGACCGCTCTTACCAATGCCCATCACGACCACGCGCCCACGCACGTCGAGCATCAATTCCACCGCGCGCACGAATGCTTCGCCGGTGCGGGCCTTCAAACCAAGCACCGCCGCCGCCTCGATGTCAAAGGTTTCCATTGCCAGGCGCAAGGCCTGCTCGCGGTCGATTCCGCCCTTGGGGGCTTTGTCGTAGATGGAGCGCGCAACCATGAGGCGATTCTATAGAGCCGGCATTGAGTCGCGCGTTAGCATGCGGATATGTCCGGGCTGGAACTCACGCTGCTTTACCTGCTGGCCGCCGTCCTCGGGGTCGTGGCATGCCGCTCGCTCAAGTTACCGCCGATGCTGGGGTATCTGGTGGTGGGGGTGGTGATCGGACCCAACGCGCTGGCCCTGGGCGACCATCCGGAAGCCCTGCGCCATTTGGGCGAATTCGGCGTCGTCTTCCTCATGTTCGTGATCGGGCTGGAATTCAATCTGCCCAAGTTGCGCGCGATGCGTGCCCACGTGTTTGGTCTGGGCCTGTTCCAGGTGGTGCTCACCATCCTGATGATCACGCTGGGCTCGCTCTTCCTGGCAGCGCTCGCGCCCACGTTGTGGAAGATGGACTGGCGCACCGCGCTCGCGCTCGCCGGAGCCGTGGCAATGAGCAGCACGGCGATCGTCATCAAACTGTTGTCCGAGCGGCTTGAGATGGAAACCGAGCACGGCAAACGCGTAATGGGTGTGCTGCTGTTCCAGGATTTGGCGGTGGTGCCGCTGCTGGTGCTGATCCCCGCTTTGGGCAGCCCGCCGGAGCAGTTGTTCACAGCCCTGGGCATTGCCGCGCTGAAGGCGACTGCGGTCATCACCTTGCTGCTGGTCGGTGGCCAACGCGTGATGCGCTGGTGGTTGACCTTGGTGGCGCGGCGCAAGAGCGAAGAGCTGTTCGTGCTGAACCTGTTGTTCGTGACGCTGGGCCTGGCCTGGCTCACCGAGCTTGCCGGCCTGTCGCTGGCGCTGGGCGCGTTCATCGCGGGCATGCTGATTTCGGAAACCGAATACAAGCACCAGGTGGAGACAGACATCCGGCCCTTCCACGATGTGTTGCTGGGCCTGTTCTTCATCACCATCGGCATGCTGCTCGACTGGCGGCTGGTGGCGCAACATTGGGGCCTGGTGCTGCTGCTGATGACACTGCCGGTGCTGTTCAAGCTGGCGCTGGTCACGGTGCTGGCGCGCATGCTGGGTGCGTCCATGGGCGTGGCGCTGCGCACCGGGCTGTACCTGGCGCAAGCCGGCGAGTTCGGCTTTGTGCTGCTGACGCTGGCGCAGACCAACCGGCTGGTGCCAGCCACTCTGCTGAACCCGATCCTTGCGAGCATGGTGCTCTCGATGGTCGCCACCCCGTTCATCATCATGTACGCCAACCGCATCGTGATGAAGCTGGTGGCCAGCGAATGGCTG
>JBKJTX010000379.1:0-9218 GCA_046590315.1 Ramlibacter sp.
GTTCAATAGCAATCACCGCTAAGCGATATCTAACGTTTGGCGGGGGGTTACCGCCACCCTTTTTCATTGGCGAGGTGAGGCTAAAGCGAGACCAGATCAGCCAGCGAACCAACCAGGTTAGCCAGGCAGTTGTGGTCGCCAGTAATAGCCGTTTTAATGTATCGGAGTGTCCTAATGGCACGCGTATGTGAAGTTACGGGCAAAGGCCCAATGGTCGGGAACAATGTTTCCCACGCCAACAACAAAACCAAGCGCCGGTTCGAAGTGAACCTGCAATACCGCCGTTTCTGGGTTGAGACCGAAAACCGTTGGGTGCGTCTGCGCATCTCCAACGCCGGCCTACGCCTCATCGACAAGAACGGCATCGACACCGTGCTCGCAGATCTGCGCGCCCGCGGTCAAGCCTGACACGAAGGAGCACGATCATGGCAAGCAAAGGCGGACGCGAAAAAATCAAGCTGGAATCCTCCGCGGGTACCGGCCATTTCTATACGACGAGCAAGAACAAGAAGACGATGCCCGAGAAGATGTCGATCATGAAGTTCGACCCCAAGGCCCGCAAGCACGTCGAGTACAAAGAAACCAAACTGAAGTAATCGTCGCCGCGCAGCAGCGCCAAGTAAAAGCCCCGCATCGCGGGGCTTTTTTTTACCTTGGCGGCAGGGTCTAGGCTTTTTCCGGCGTCAGGCGCGTGCGGACCGCAGCCTTTGCGAGAACTGCTGCAGCGCCACGATACCGCTCTCTTCAGCGCGACGGCACCAAGCCTGCAGATCGATCGCGAGCTGCTCCCGCGACTGGGAGGTGTTGAGCCACAACTGGCGCAGCTCTTCGCGCATGGTCACCATCTTGTCCAGGACCGGGTGAGCTGCGCGGGCCTGTGCCAACTGGGGACGCGCTTCGAGTGGCACCTTGTCGTCGTCGCGATGAAGCCAACGCTTGGCGGACTTCAGCAGCGACAGGTCAGCGCCTTTTTCCTTCAGCACGGCGATCTCCGCCGCGCAGGCACGGCGCATTTCGCGGGCGTAGCCGGCCATCACCTCGTAGCGGTTGGTGATGAGCGCCTCCAGCGTCTTCTCGTCGGCAACTGGCTTGATCGCGCCCAGTTGCAGCTTCGGCGGAACCTTCTTGACCGTGGCCCAGCCGATCTTCTTCATGAGCGAGATGTAGAACCAGCCAATGTCGAACTCGTACTTCTTGACCGAAAACTTCGCAGACGTCGGATAGGTGTGGTGATTGTTGTGCAGCTCTTCGCCGCCAATGATGAGGCCCCACGGCGAAATGTTGGTGCTGGCGTCGGGCGCTTCGAAATTGCGGTAGCCCCAGTAGTGCCCGATGCCGTTGATGATGCCGGCTGCCGTGATGGGAATCCACAGCATCTGAACCGCCCAAACGGCCGCACCGGCAGCGCCGAACAAGGCCAGGTTGATGATTAGCATGAGGCCAACGCCCTGCCAGCTGAAACGGGTGTACAGATTGCGCTCGACCCAGTCATCCGGCGTGCCAAGGCCGAACTTCGCAATGGTCTCCGCGTTCTTGGCTTCTTCGCGGTACAACTCTGCGCCGCGCCACAGCACGGTGTCGATGCCACGCGTTTGCGGGCTATGAGGGTCGTCGTGCGTTTCGCACTTGGCGTGGTGCTTGCGGTGGATCGCAACCCATTCCTTGGTCACCATGCCCGTGCCCAGCCACAGCCACAACCGGAAGAAGTGCGACGGAATGGCGTGCAAGTCCATGGCACGGTGCGCCTGGGCGCGGTGCAGGAAGATGGTCACGGCCGCAATGGTGATATGGGTGGTCGCCAGCGTGTACAGGACGATTTGCCACCAGGCCAGATTCCACAAACCATGGCCCAGCCAGTCAATTGTGGAGTTCAAAACGGCCCAATCGGGAAGCAACATAAGTCGGGGTCTCTCTCTTAAAGGAACATGTGGGGTCCAGCCCCGTTTTGCTTAGGACCCATTTTAAGGGGCGAGGTTCAAACCAAAGCTGTGAAAAACAACAGCCGGCGAAAAAGCTTGCTCAATGTCAAATTTTTACCCACACAGCGGCGAAAAAACCGTCCGTGCCATGCTTGTGAGGCCAGAGGCGCAGGTAGTCCGCCCCGCTTACCCCGCCACTGCAGAGCCGCTCGGCTCCCGTGATCTTGAGATTAGACAAGACTTCACCCACCGGGAGTGGGCTGAAGTCCCTATTTCCCTGCGTAAAAGCTTGCGCAATCTCTTCGTTTTCCTGTGGCAACAGGCTGCAGGTGGCATAGACAAGCCGTCCTCCGGGCTTGAGCAAGCGCGCCGCGCTCTGCAGGATGCTGGCCTGCTTTGCAGTCATCTCCGCCACCGATTGTGGCGACTGACGCCACTTCAGATCCGGGTTGCGCCTGAGCGTGCCCAACCCCGAACAGGGCGCATCGATGATGACGCGGTCGATCTTTCCCGCCAGGCGCTTGATGCGGTCGTCGCGTTCGTGTGCGATGGCCGCGGGATGCACGTTGGAAAGTTTGCTGCGAGCGAGGCGGGGCTTGAGCGCGTCGAGCCGGTGCCCGGACGTGTCGAACGCATAAAGGCGGCCCGTGCTGCGCATGGCTGCGCCAATAGCGAGCGTCTTGCCGCCGGCGCCGGCGCAGAAGTCCACGACCATCTCCCCACGCTTGGCGTCAAGCAAGAGCGCCAGCAACTGGGAGCCCTCGTCCTGCACCTCGATTGCTCCGCGGGCGAAAGCATCGAACTTCGTCAGCGGTGGCTTGGTGTCCAACCGCAAGCCCCAAGGCGAATAAGGGGTGGGCGTCGATGCGAGTCCCGCGAGCTTGAGTTCCTGTTGAATGTCGGCGCGCTTGTCGCTCAACGTGTTCACGCGCAGATCCAGCGCCGCCGGTTGATTCAGGCTCTCGGCGAGCACCAGGAATTCGCCGCCCAATTGGTCTTTCAGTGGCTGCACGAGCCACTCCGGCAGGTTGTGGCGGTGGCGTTCGAGCAAGTCGGCCGGGTTGATCGCGTCGCACTGGTCCAGCCAGTTTTTTTCCTGTTCCGTGAGCGCGCTCTTGAGGAAGTCGCGGGGCCCATGAAAGCCAAGGATCGCCATGCGGCGCTCCTTCGGGCCGCTCCCTGAAGGAGAAAGATGATCGAAGAAAAGCTTCTTGCGCAAGACCGTGTACACCGTCTCGGCCAACGTGGCGCGCTCGCGCGGACCCAGGGAGCGGTTGTCGCGGAAATAGCGGGACACCACCGCGTCGGCGGGGTGGTCGAACTTCAACGTGAGCTTGACGAGTTCGGCAGAGGCGTCGAGCAGGGCTTTGGGATGCATGGGGAGCGGGTTCGTTCAGAGTAGGGGCAACAAGGCCGCGATCGCACGCGGGTAAATGAGGTGCTCCTGCGTGAGCACGCGGGCGGCGAGGCTCGCTGCCGTTTCGCCGGGCAGGATGGGCACCACGGCTTGGTCCAGGATGGGGCCGTGGTCCAGCTCGGGGGTGACTTGGTGCACCGTGACGCCTGCCACTTTGCACCCTGCGTCAATGGCCCGCTGATGCGTGTGCAAACCGGGAAAGGCGGGCAGCAACGAGGGATGGATATTGATGAGGCGGCCCCGATAGCGCTCGACGAAGCCGGGCGTCAAGACTCGCATGAAGCCGGCCAGCACGACCAGTGACGGCTGGCGCCTGTCAACGACAGCCGCCAGTTCCGCGTCGAAGGCTTCGCGCGTCTCGAACCGCTTGTGATCGACCACGTCGGTCGCGATGAGCTGCTCGCGAGCGACGGCCAAGCCACCGGCGTTCGGCCGGTTGCTGATCACAGCAGCGACTTGCGCGCCGTAGGCCTTGCGCCAGCCGTCGCGCTGAGCGCATTTGACGATCGCCGCCATGTTGGAGCCGCCGCCGGAGATCAGAATGACAATGTTCTTCATATGATGGGGTCGAAGCCAACAATTATCCCTGCCATGCCCCTACGCGCCCTGACTCCCGCTGAAGCCCGCGTCCTTGCCACGCTGATGGAGAAGGCCCGCACGGTCCCGGACAGCTACCCGCTCACATTGAATTCGCTTGTTGGCGGCTGCAACCAGAAGACCAGCCGCGAGCCCCTGATGGCCCTGACGGACGCGCAGGCGCAGGAAGCTCTGGACTCGCTCAAACTGCTGAGCCTCGTATTCGAGTCGAGCGGAAGCCGCGTGGCTCGGTGGGAACATAACTTCCAGCGTGCTGTCGGCGTGCCCGAACAATCGGCGGTGTTGCTTGGTTTGTTGATGCTGCGCGGCGCCCAGACTGCCGGTGAACTGCGCATCAACAGCGAACGTTGGTACCGATTTGCCGACATCTCGTCGGTGGAAGCTTTCCTGGACGAACTGCAGCAGCGATCCGAAGAAAAAGGCGGCCCCCTCGTCGTCCAGCTGCCGCGCACCGCCGGCATGCGCGAGCAGCGCTGGGCGCACTTGATGTGCGGCCCCGTCGAGACGAGTTCTGCCGAAATACAAACGCATACGCCGTGCGACGACAATAGCCTTGAATCGCGCGTGCTTGCGCTGGAGGCCCAGGTAATGACGCTTAGTTCCGCTGTGCAAACCATTCAACAGCAGCTCATGTCGCAGCCCGGACATACGAAATAGAACGACCGCGTCAATAATCTCGCAGCATTGGAGCCTCTCATGGATTTAGCCTTCACTCCCGAAGAACAGAAGTTCCGCGAAGACGTGCGTGCCTGGGTGCACGCCAACTTACCGCAACACATTTCGAACAAGGTCCACAACGCGTTGCACCTGACGCGTGACGACATGCAGCAATGGGCCCTTACTCTTGGCAGGAAAGGGTGGCTCACCTACGGTTGGCCCAAGCAGTTCGGCGGCCCTGGCTGGAACTCGGTGCAAAAACACTTGTTCGAAGAAGAATGCGCCCTGGCCGGCGCGCCGCGAATCATTCCTTTCGGCCCGGTCATGGTGGCGCCGGTGATCATGGCGTACGGCAACGCTGAACAGCAGCAGCGCTTTCTGCCCGGCATCGCCAGCGGCGAGGTGTGGTGGAGCCAGGGCTACAGCGAACCGGGCGCAGGCTCAGATCTGGCCTCGCTCAAGACCCGCGCGGAACGCAAGGGTGACAAGTACATCGTCAACGGCCAAAAGACCTGGACCACACTTGCCCAACACGGCGACTGGATTTTCTGCCTGGTGCGCACCGGAACCCACGGCAAGGCCCAAACCGGCATCTCGTTCCTGCTGATCGACATGAAGTCGCCCGGCGTGACCGTGCGCCCGATCATCATGCTGGATGGTGAGCATGAAGTGAACGAAGTATTTTTCGACAACGTTGAAGTCCCTGCCGAGAACTTGATTGGCGAAGAGAACAAGGGCTGGACCTATGCCAAGCACCTGCTTTCCCACGAGCGCACGAACATCGCCGACGTGAACCGGGCGAAGCGCGAATTGGAACGCCTGAAGCGCATCGCCAAGGCCGAGAACGTGTACGACGATCACCGGCTGCGCGACGAGATCGCGAAACTGGAAGTCGACGTGGTGGCATTGGAGATGCTTGTCCTTCGTGTGCTCGCGGCCGAAAAGTCGGGCAAGAACTCGCTGGACATTGCGGGCCTTTTGAAGATCAAGGGCAGCGAGATCCAGCAGCGCTACAGCGAACTGATGATGCTGGCCGCCGGTCCGTACGCCCTCCCCTTCATTCGCGAAGCCCAGGAGGCCGGCTGGCAAGGCGAATACGTGGGCGCCGCCCACTGCGCTCCGCTGGCGGCCACCTACTTCAATATGCGCAAGACCACCATCTACGGCGGCAGCAACGAAGTGCAGAGAAACATCGTCGCGCAAACGGTGTTGGGCTGAGCCCAACACCGTTGCGCGAGCGCGGTATGTTTCGCTCCCCCAAGCCCCCTCCAAGCGGGGGCTCCAGTCAGATGAATGCAGGAGAGATGAATGGACTTTGATTTTTCCGACGACCAGGAACAGCTGCGGGACGCAGTGCGCAAATGGGTCGACAAGGGCTATGACTTCCAACGCCGGCGCGCGATCGCGAAAGCCGGCGGATTCGATCGCGGCGCCTACCGCGAATTGGCGGAACTGGGCCTGACGGGCCTGTACGTTTCGGAGGACAACGGCGGCATCGGCATGGGCCCGGTCGAAGGCATGCTCGCCATGGAGGAACTCGGCCGCGGCATTGTGCTGGAGCCGCTGACCCAAACGCTGATCACCGGCGGCATCGTGCAGGGGTATGCACCGGACGAGGTGAAGTCCGTTTGGCTGCCCAAGATCGCCGCCGGCGAGGCGCTGGTCGTCCTGGCCCAGCAGGAGCGCCAGGGGCGGTATCGCCTGGACGCGTGCGAAACCGAAGCCGAGGCGGCCGGCAACGGCTGGACCGTCACGGGCGCCAAGAGCATCGTGCCCGTCGGCGACCAAGCCGACGCATTTCTGGTGCCCGCCAAAGCCAGCGGCAAAATGGCCCTCTTCCTGGTGAAGCGGGAGGCGAACGGCGTGTCGACGCGCGGCTACAGCACGCAGGAAGGTGCGCGCGCAGCCGAAGTGACCTTCAAATCCGCCACTGCCACGCTGGTGACGCTGGAGGGCCTCACGGCGCTAGAACATGCTGTCGACATCGGTATTGCCGCGACCTGCGCTGAAGCTGTGGGTGTGCTGGACAAAACAATGGACTCGACCGTCGAATACATGAACACCCGCAAGCAGTTCGGCGTGGTCCTGGGCACCTTCCAGGCCCTGCGCCACCGAATCGCGGACATGAAGATGCAACTGGAGCTGGCCCGCTCGATGAGCTATTACGCGGCGCTCAAGCTCAACGCGCCTACTGAGGAGCGCCGCCGTGCGATGGCGCGCGCCAAGTACCAGTTGGGTGTATCGATGCGCTTCATCGGCCAGAACTCCATACAGCTGCATGGTGGTATCGGGGTCACCGACGAATATATCGGCTCGCACTACTTCAAAAAGCTCACGCAACTTGAACTGGCGTTCGGGGATACCCTGCACCACCTGGGTGAAGTCTCGGAAAGAATGCAGGACACAGCGGGGGTCTTCGCTTGAAAAACGCTGCGCGTTTTTCAAGCGGTCTGAACAGATGAAAGAAGCCCGGCAAGCCGGGCTTCTTTCATGAGGTGTTCACGCTGCATGTTATTTCGCGTGAACGATGCCCCTGCGGGGAAGAACACTTCTGGAGCCATTTATGTTGCGTCGCGTCTTTCTTGGCCTTGCGGCCTTTGTTCTCGCTGGCTGCGCCGCGAGCATTTCTCTGGGCGAGCGTCCGCCCATCGTCTTCGTTCACGGCAACGGCGACACGGCGGCCTTGTGGCAAACGACGATCTGGCGCTTCGAATCGAACGGTTGGCCCCGCGAGCGACTGCATGCGATCGACGTGCCGTATCCGCTCGCCCGTAGTGAAGACGCCAAGCCCCAGCCCGGGCGCACTTCGGCAGCCGAGAACGCGGCTTACCTGAAGGCCGAGGTCGAAAAGGTGCTGAAGGCCACGGGCGCAAGCCAGGTCGTGTTGATGGGCAATTCCCGCGGCGGCAACGCCATCCGCAGCTACATCCTGAACGGGGGCGGCGACAGGACCGTGAGCCACGCGATCCTTGGCGGCACCCCCAACCATGGGGTCCAGGCTATTAAAGGGGTCAACGAAGGCAACGAGTTCTCGGGAACCGGTCCTTTCCTCACTGCGCTCAATGCACCCAAAAATGCGGCCGGTGACGAAGTGGTCGGCCCAGTGAAGTGGATGACCATCCGCTCTGACAACAACGACAAGTTCGCGCAGCCGGACGGATTGTGGATCAACATGCGGGGCAAGGAGACCAACGTCACATTTGCGGGGCCAGAACTTAAAGGCGCAACGAATGTCGTGATCCCGCGCATCGATCACCGCGAGACGTCGTACTCCCCGGCCGCCTTCGAGGCGGCATACCGATTCATCACCGGCCGGGCTCCGGCCATGAGTTCGGTCACACCCGAGCAGCCTGTCGTGTTGAGCGGCAAGGTCAGCGGTTTGGGCGCGTCGTCCACCGACCCGGCCTCCGGCGACTTCGTGAACAACATGCCGATTCCGGGCGCACAAGTTCAGGTCTTTGCCATCGACGCCAACACCGGCGAGCGCCGCGGTGCCCCCGTGTACAGCGCCGCCGTCGGGACCGACGGACTTTGGGGCCCGATCACGGCGCAAGCAGATGCCCGTTATGAGTTCGTCATCGCTGCGCCGGGCTATGCAACAACGCACATCTATCGCAGCCCGTTTCCGCGTTCCAGCAACATCGTGCATCTGCGAGTGGCACGCATCGCCGAGGCGGACAAGACCTCGCCTGCCATCGTCACCATGACACGGCCGCGCGGCTACTTCGATCCGGCACGCGACAAGATGGCGTTCGACGGCCAATCGCCTCCGCCCGGCGCCGTGCTGGGCGCAGGCGTGTCGAGTTCCACGATCAAGCCGGCCGGCATTCCCCGCGCGGTTGTCGCCGAGTTCAATGGCGAACGCGTCGTGGGCCGTAGCTGGCCCGCCGCGGAGAACCACGTGGCCATCCTGGAACTGACATACTGAACCTATTGCGCGGTATCGCCGCGCCTCCGAGCGGGCCGAGCAACGCGGAGCCGCTCACATCACAAAAGAGCCCGGGTTTCCCGGGCTCTTTTGTCTAGCGACAACTACGCATAAAACACGCAGTGTTTTATGCGTAAAGGCGTGATGTCTTCGGCAGGTGCGCCATCAGAAACTCCATCTGGTCCGCCAGGATGCGGCGGTTGCGCAGGATGAAGTCTTCCCACAGACTGGGAACATAAGGCGCATACAGCAGGGGCATGCGCGCCTGCTCCGGCGTGCGATTGCTCTTGCGATGGTTGCAGGCCCGGCAGGCCGTGACCACATTCATCCAATGGTCCTTGCCGTTCTGCGCGAAGGGGATGATGTGCTCGCGCGTGAGCTCTTCTTCCAGATGCTCAGCACCGCAATAGGCGCAGACGTTGCGGTCGCGCGCGAAGAGCTTGCTGTTGGTGAGGCCGGGCTTGAGGTCGAAGGGATTGATGTTCGGCACGCCCTTGGTGCCGATGATGCTGGACACGCCGATCTGCGACTGACTGCCGGTGACCGCGTTATGGCCGCCGCGAAACAACGCCACCTGTGCGCCCACTTCCCAGCGCACCTCGTCGGCGGCGTAATGCAGCACGGCTTGCTCCAGCGAAATCCAGGACTGGGGCAGACCTTGGGCGGACAGCTTCAAAACCTTCAAGACACGACTCCTATG
>JBKJTX010000353.1:0-5825 GCA_046590315.1 Ramlibacter sp.
GACCTGGCGCGCAATGACATCGGGCGCATCGCCAAGACCGGCACCGTCAAGGTGACGGAAGCCTTTGCGGTCGAGCGCTACAGCCATGTGATGCACATCGTGAGCAACGTCGAAGGCATTCTCAACGACGGCATGACCAGCATCGACGTGCTGAAGGCAACCTTTCCGGCCGGCACACTCACCGGCGCGCCCAAGGTGCATGCCATGGAAGTGATCGACCAGCTCGAGCCCACCAAGCGCGGGCTCTACGGCGGCGCCTGCGGTTACTTGAGCTTTGCCGGAGACATGGACGTGGCCATCGCGATCCGCACGGGCATCATCAAGGACCAGATGCTCTACGTGCAAGCCGCAGCAGGCGTGGTCGCCGATTCGGTGCCTGAGCTGGAGTGGAAGGAAACGGAAGCGAAGGCGCGCGCGCTGCTGCGCGCTGCCGAGCTCGTCGAAGAGGGGCTGGAGTAAGCAATGAAACTCCTCATGATCGACAACTACGACAGCTTCACCTACAACCTGGTGCAGTACTTCGGCGAGCTGGGCGCGCAGGTCGAGGTGTTTCGCAATGACGAAATAAGCGTCGCGGGCATCGCCGAAAGAAATCCGGACGTGTTGGTGGTTTCCCCGGGGCCGTGCTCGCCGGCCGAAGCCGGCATCTCGGTGGAAGCGGTTCGCCACTTCGCGGGCAAGTTGCCGATCCTGGGCGTGTGCCTCGGGCACCAGGCGATCGGCGCTGCGTTCGGGGGAACAATCGTGCGCGCGCAACAACTGATGCACGGCAAGACCAGCGTGATCACCACCACGCGTCAAGGTGTATTCGCGGGCTTGCCGGAGAAGTTCACGGTGAACCGCTATCACTCACTGGCGATCGAGAAATCGAGCTCGCCCGCGGTGCTGGACACCACGGCGTGGACGGACGACGGCGAAATTATGGGTGTTCGCCACCGGGAACTCGCGATCCAAGGCGTGCAGTTCCACCCGGAGTCCATCCTCACCGAGCACGGTCACGCGCTGCTCAAAAATTTCCTGGAGCAGGCGTAATGAAGCCCGTAGATCTGCGCAGCGACACCGTGACACAGCCAACGGCAGGGATGCGCGCGGCGATGGCCGCAGCGCCGTTGGGCGACGATGTGTTCGGCGACGACCCGAGCGTCAACGCCTTGCAGGAAAAAATCGCAGCCCTGCTCGGCTTCGAGGCGGCCCTGTTTGTGCCCACTGGCACGCAGAGCAACCTCTGCGCCATCATTGCGCATTGCCAGCGCGGCGACGAATACATCGTGGGCCAGATGCAGCACTGCTACCGCTGGGAGGGCGGCGGCGGCGCGGTGTTCGGTAGCGTGCAACCCCAGCCGCTCGAGCACCAACCCGACGGAACGCTTGCCCTTGCCGACATCGAAGCGGCGATCAAGCCGGACGATCCGCACTTCGCGCGCTCACGGCTGCTGGCGCTGGAAAACACGTTGGGCGGCAAGTTGTTGCCGATGGCGTATCTGGAGCAGGCCACCGCGCTGGCAAAGCGCAAAGGCCTGTCGCGCCATCTCGATGGTGCTCGGCTCTTCAACGCTGCGGTCGCGCAAGCCGCGTCATCGGGCGGCGATGCGCGCGCCGAAGCGCGGCGAATGGCTCAGTGCTTCGATAGCGTCTCGGTGTGCTTCAGCAAGGGCCTGGGCGCACCGGTCGGTTCGACGCTCTGCGGTTCCCGTGACCTCATCGCTCGTGCTCGGCGTGTGCGGAAGATGGCCGGTGGCGCCATGCGACAGGCCGGCATGCTGGCCGCCGCCGCTTCTTATGCGCTGGATCATCATGTCGATCGGTTGGCAGAGGACCATTCATTGGCACGCCGGCTGGCCGATGGCCTGGACGGCATGGAAGGGCTGCAGGTGGAGGCGCCGCAGACCAATATGGTCTTTGTCGACCTGGTGGGCGCCGCGCGTGAGCAGTCCGCAGCCCTGCTGAAGCACCTTTCGACGCAAGGGGTGCTTGCGACGGGCCTCTACCGCCTTCGATTCGCGGCGCACCTTGACGTGGACGCCGCGGGCATCGACCGCGCGGTCGCCGCAATCCGGGGCTTCTTCCAGAAGTGATGCCATGCCCGATACGCAGCATCTCCTTTTATTCATCGCCGCCGGCTGGTTGCTCAATTTGACGCCGGGCCCGGACGTTCTCTACATCGTCACCCACTCGCTGCGATCCGGCGTCAAGGCGGGCTTGGTCGCCGGACTCGGCATCACAGCGGGTTGCTTCGTACACATCTTCGCCGCCGCCGTGGGCGTGAGTGCGCTGATGGCTGCTTCGTCCACCGCTTTCACTGTGCTCAAGTTCGCCGGTGCCGCTTATCTAATGTGGGTGGGCATCAAGATTTTGCTGGCCAAAGCCCCTCCAGCCGGGCCGGACCTGGCCGCTGTCGCGGCGAACGCCGGGGAGGGGAACCTGCGTTCCGTGTTCACGGGCGGCTTCCTTACCAACGCGCTCAATCCGAAGGTAGCCATCTTCTTCCTGGCGTTCGTGCCGCAGTTCATCGCCCCGGACGCGCAGAACAAGCCGCTCACCTTCATCCTGCTGGGCATCATCTTCAACCTCAACGCTATTCCTGTGAACTCGGGTTGGGCGCTGGCTGCCGCCTGGATGGCTCGCCGCGACTCGGTTCAAAAGGGCATGCACTGGCTGGATCGTGCTGCCGCCTGCATGTTCATCGCCTTCGGCCTGAAGCTGGCCTTGTCCGACAATCCTTCACGCTAATACGGAGAGCGCGTCATGCCCATCACCCCCCAGGAAGCGTTGCAACGCACGATCGAGCACCGCGAGATCTTTCACGACGAGATGCTCCAGGTCGTGCGCATGATCATGAACGGTGAGCTGTCGCCGGTCATGATGGCCGCCCTCATCACAGGCTTGCGCGTCAAGAAAGAAACGATCGGAGAGATCACCGCGGCGGCCCAGGTGATGCGCGAGTTCTCCACCAAAGTTCATGTGCCGGACAAGACGCATCTGGTCGACATCGTGGGCACGGGCGGCGACGGCTCGCACACCTTCAACATTTCCACCTGCGCGATGTTCGTCGCAGCCGCGGCCGGCGCCAAGGTCAGCAAGCACGGCGGCCGCAGCGTTTCCAGCAAAAGCGGCAGCGCGGACGTGCTGGAAAGCCTGGGGCTAAACATCAACCTCTCGCCCGAATCGATCGCCCGTTGCATCCAGGAGGTCGGCATCGGCTTCATGTTCGCGCCCAACCACCACCCGGCCATGAAGAACGTCGCGCCGATTCGCAAAGAATTGGGCGTGCGCACCATCTTCAACATCCTGGGCCCGCTCACCAACCCGGCCAGCGCGCCCAACATCTTGATGGGCGTTTTTCACCCAGACCTGGTCGGTATCCAGGTCCGGGCGCTCCAACGGCTGGGTGCGGAACACGCGCTGGTCGTTTACGGCCGCGACGGCATGGATGAAGTGAGCTTGGGCGCGGCCACGATGGTTGGCGAATTGAAGAACGGCGAGATCACCGAGTATGAAATCCACCCCGAGGACTTTGGCTTGCCGATGTCCAGCAATCGCAGCTTAAGAGTCGATACGCCCGAGCAATCCCGCGCCATGTTGATGGGCGTGCTGGACAACCAGCCCGGACCGGCGCGCGACATCGTGATCCTCAATGCGGGTGCGGCGCTTTATGCCGCCAACGTCACAGGCAGCGTCAAGGACGGCATCGCCCAAGCCCGGGCCGCCATCGAGTCCGGTGCGGCGAAGGCTCGCCTCGAGCAATTCGCCCAACTATCCAAGTCATTGGGGACTTGAAATCATGTCGGACATCCTGAATCAGATCGTCGCCGTCAAGCAGGGCGAAATCGCGGCAGCGCAAAAGAGAGTCCCGTTCGCTGCCATGCGCGCCGACGCCGAAAGCCGTGTCCTCACGCGTGATTTCGAAGGCGCGTTGCGGCGCAAGATCGCTGCCGGCAAAAGCGCAGTGATCGCCGAAATCAAGAAGGCCAGCCCGAGCAAAGGGGTGTTGCGCGCCGACTTCATCCCCGCCGACATCGCGCAGAGCTATGCCGAGCGCGGCGCGGCCTGCCTTTCAGTCCTCACGGATCGGCAATTCTTCCAGGGCGAGCCCGACTTTCTGAAGCAGGCCCGTGCCTCCTGCGACTTGCCGGTGCTGCGCAAGGACTTCATGGTGGACGCCTACCAAATCTACGAGTCGCGGGCCATGGGCGCCGATTGCGTGCTGTTGATCGTGGCGTGCCTGGACGATGCGCAACTGGCGGAACTTGAAGCAGTCGCCCGCAGCCTTGACATGTCCGTGCTGGTCGAGGTGCACGACCGCCCAGAGCTCGATCGCGCGCTCAAGCTCAAGACGCCGCTGGTCGGCATCAACAACCGCAACCTGCGCACCTTCGAAGTCTCGCTAGCCACCACCCTCGGCATGCTGAAAGATGTTCCCGAGGGTCGCCTGTTGATCACCGAGTCGGGCATCCTCGACAAGGCCGATGTGAAGAAGATGCGCGATGCCGGGGTCCATGCCTTCTTGGTCGGCGAAGCCTTTATGCGCGCGGAAGATCCAGGCGATGCCCTTGCCGATCTGTTTGGGTGATGCGTCCCATGGTGCAGCAAGCGGGCTGGCTGGAAAAGGCACCGCCGGCCGAGTGCCTGCTGCGCTGGGAGCCTCTGCAGTGGCCCGTGGCGGAAGGTTGGCGGCCGATTGTTCAATCTTTTCTTGCAAGCGCCGCCGGATTGCGTCTGGCGTCTTTCCTTGAGGAGCGCCTGGCCGCGGGCGCGACCATCTACCCGCCGCGGCCGCTGCGCGCACTGGAACTGACCCCTTTGCCGCAGGTGAGAGCTGTGATCCTCGGTCAGGACCCCTATCACGGGCCGGGCCAGGCCGAGGGGCTCGCGTTTTCGGTGCGCCCCGGGGTCAAACTGCCGCCATCCCTGCGCAACATCTTCAAGGAGCTGCGCCGCTTCCCCGATGAGCCACTCCCTGCGCATGGATCCCTGGTCGAGTGGGCGCAACGCGGTGTTCTGCTGCTCAACTCCAGCCTGACGGTTGAGCATGGGCAACCCGGCAGTCACGCAAAAAGGGGCTGGGAGGTGCTCACCGATGCACTGCTCGCTGACGTCGCGGCGAAAGCGACGCCCTGCGCGTACCTGCTGTGGGGTGCCCATGCGCAAGCCAAGGCGAGGCTGATCGAGGAAACGGCCGCCCGACACGGTCGCGAAGCGCTCGTGTTGCAGGCGAACCATCCATCGCCGCTGTCAGCGAGGCGGCCGCCTTTACCCTTTCTGGGTTGCGGGCACTTCGAGCGGGCGCGCGAGTGGCTCGCGGCGCGTGGCGTGCGCGGCGTCTTTTAAGGCTTTGCCCCTGGAGGGCTGCGGAGCGGGCAGCTGAAAACATGCTATATTTCGAGGTTCGCCGGAGGGGTGCCCGAGTGGCTAAAGGGGGCAGACTGTAAATCTGTTGGCTTACGCCTACGCTGGTTCGAATCCAGCCTCCTCCACCAGCTTCTGTTCGCGAGGTCGGCGTATGAGTTTTGAGTGAGATTGCCGGAATGTCGGCAAGGTTTGTAGAGCTTGCGGAAGCCTGCAGGGTTGAATGAAGTGCCCAAGGCGGGAGTAGTTCAATGGTAGAACCCTAGCCTTCCAAGCTAATGACGCGGGTTCGATTCCCGTCTCCCGCTCCACAAACCGGACGGATGGCGCAAAGAATTCGCCCTTGTGGCTCAGTGGCAGAGCACTCCCTTGGTAAGGGAGAGGTCGCGGGTCCGATTCCCGACAAGGGCACCAGATTTTTGTATTGAGTTTTGTGTTGAGACTTCTTTTTAAATCTCCGAAAAGAACTCCGAAAATAA
>JBKJTX010000502.1:0-29662 GCA_046590315.1 Ramlibacter sp.
GCGGGCACGGGCCAGGGCGATCTGGTCGAAGGCATGGACGGCAACGACACCGTGGTCGGCAGCAACCGCGCCGGTCTGGTGACCGGCGGCGACGGCAACGACCTTCTGGTGGGCGGCGCCGGTGACGACATCTTGGAGGGCGACGCGGTGTTCGGTGCGAACACCAAGGACTGGACGATGGCCGTCACTTACGTCAACAACGCGTACACGTTCAACGTGACTGGGGCGTCGCGGATTTCGGAGGGGAGGGGCGATGACCGCATCTACGCTGGCGCGGGCAATGACGGCGTGCTCGGTGGGGCCGGCAACGACGCTGTCTTCGTGAGGGTCGGAGCGCCTTCGCGCGTTGCGCAAGCCCGAGATTTCCAGCGCCGAAGCACATTCCACCGCTCGATTTTGAAGCCAAAGGGCATCGCAGGCGTCGTGCTGCCCTGAAAGGACGGCATGTTCCTGCTGATCGGCCAGGGGTTGAGTTGCGATGCCAAAAAAGTGTTGCAACTGAAGCCTTTCTAGGCAATAGTTGCGGCTGAGCTGCGAACGACCGATCGATGCGAAGCAGCCGTAGGGGGAGGTTCCATGGTGGGTACGCCGGCACTCTTGGCCGACGATTTTTTTTGGATGCTCGGCAGCCTCTGCCAGCTCAGGCGCGTCCCGTACAAGCCCGCGCTCCTGAACGCGGCCCGCGCATCGCGCATCGCAATCGCGAGCTTGCTTTGCTGCGTGCTGCTCCCTTCGTGCGGGAAACAGCCCGAACCCGAGCCCCATCCGCTGCCGCCGGATGCGTTCCTGCCGTTCGAGCAGGCGCAGGCGATCGGCATCCGCTGCGTCGAAGCCAAAGTGCGGCTGGATGCGCCCGTGACGCCGGAAAACTCCTCCCCTCAGGAATTCACGCCGGGGGTCGTCCTTCACGTTCCCAAGTGCATCTACCCCCAGATCGATTACGCCAAGGTGAAGGAGCCCATCAAGGCCAAATCGCTGGAAATGACCTTCGTCTTCCCCGACATGACCATGGCGTCCGAAATGCAGGGGGAAGTCGAGAAATTTCTCCTGATGCAGCAAGGGAAATACGTCCCGCAGAAGGACCGGTTCCCCGTTTTCGTGATCTGGATGTGGCACGTCAAGCCGGATTCCGACTCGTTCGTTCCTGGATCCAAGCAGCCCGATTACGAGTTCGAGCCGCGGCCGCCGCGGATGGAACTGAACCAGCATTGTTACCAGTTCGTGGACGGCCATTGCGTCCAGGAGATGGTGAGGATTCCCTCGCGAATCAAGGGCATCGACGCCATCATTTCCGCCGAGTGGGCGAAAGCGCACCCCGAAGCGCTTCGGCACGACTTTCCCAAGCGTAGATCCTATCTCGCGAAGCCCGAGTCGCCCTATGAGTTGCTCATGGACTGCGGAGCCATCAACTGCCAAGCACATCTCTACAGCAAACGGTGGCACTTTCAGTTGCGCATGGTGTTCGCGGCAGAGGGCGTCGAGCACGCCGATGAACTTTTTCGCGCCATTGACCGGATGTTGGGTCAGTGGTCCAGACCGCAGTAATCATTCAACGATCCAATTTGAGGAAGAAAAATGGCCAACCAAATCGATTTCACGCTCGCGCAGATCAATCAGATAAAGGCGATGCTCGTTTCGGCCGGGCTTTGGGACGCAGCCAACGGCAAAATCGTTGACGTCACGGACCCGAACAATCCGATTACCACGCAAGGAGCTTTCGCGGCGATCTACGCATACATCGGTACCCTGATTCCGAACGGCTCGGCCAACCAGATAATTTGGTATTGGTTCTCGAAGGCGCCGGCCATCAACTCCGACGATCGGACCGTTCCCGCAGACAACTTCATTCGCGGCGCGACGCAGTACGGACTCGAATACAACCATAAGCTCGACGGCCTGTCACAGTCGCAAATCAATAGCGCGCTGCAGCTCACATCGAATCTGATCGGCCAAAACGTCGTACAGCAGATCATCCGCGACAATGGCATCCGCGATTTTGATACATTGCTGTCGGGCGATATCGGCGCGGCGATCGCAAGGACCGACTTGGCCCTCTTCGGTCACAACTTGCAGCAGACCGTCGGGGGCTGGGGTGGCTCCTTCTACTTCTGGGATCGATTCCTGCACTATCGGACTTCGACGCAGACGACCGTCGGCAATGCGATTTACGGCGGTATCCGGCCCGAGAGCCCGAATCCCTCCATCCAGGAGTTTTACTGGAACAACGCGAACGCCACGGCCGATTTCGGCATTTCGCAGTTTCGTTCTCTAGTCCCTTCGGGCAGCCTGCCGGGCGTCATCCTCAAATTCGGGTTGGCTGGTGCGTCCGATATCGCGAAAAATGCGAAGGATGCATGGGATGCAATATCGGCGGGGTGGGATGCGAAAGCGCCGGACTCGGTCAAAGCAAGACTCACATTCATCCTGACGCCTGGGGTAGAACTCGGTCGGTTGCTCGCCGGGAAATTCCTCCCCGGCCCCCACTCGTCCCTGAACACCACTGCCCCCCCGTTCCAGACTACGGCGACCAGGGATACGGTTACGGCAAGCTATGCGGATGGAAGCAGCTACAGCCTGAGCATCAGCTCCAGCGGCCAAAACGTCACCACCTTCCGCACCAGCTCGGGTGACACGGGTACGGCGAGCATCGCCTCGAGCGGCGCCATTACCGTGACAGCCCTGGACGCGGATGGAACTCGCGAACTGGCCGTAGTGAGCCCGGATTCGTCTGTCGCGTACGTGAGCGGCGCCGCTGGCGCGATCAGCACCTTCGGCGCGCGACAGACACTCGCCGGCGGTGCTGGGAATAACGTGTACTTGCTTCAGAACATCTCCGGTAAGACCGAGCTGCTGACCGACACCGATGGCCAAGGCAGCCTCTGGATCGGAGCCTCCACTTCGGCGCTCACCGGCTCTTCCACCCGCTGGTTCATGGACCCGTCGAACAAGAACCGCCTCACGTGGCAAAGCGCTGACGGTCAGATCAAGTACACGCTGCTCGACGGAAACGTCAACGCCGGCGGAACTCTGGAGATCACGGGCCCCGGCATCGGAGGCGGCAACGTGCTGGTCAACGGCTACAAGAAGGGCAACCTCGGCCTGGATCTCAACACGCAAAAGGTCGTCGCAGTCAGCGTTGATGCGTCGAACGTCAACCCAATCAATTCCTCCGGTTTTGTGCCCGTGAATGCATCAGCCGACATCGGCGAGCGCCTTGGCAAGATCGTCAAGTTCTTCCTCAACGGACCTGCGTCTTCTGGCGACGTCGTTGAAGTGGCGGCCGCCAACGGTCAAGGCCTCTACCTCACCAACGGCGCTTCAACCCAATCGCTCGCGAGTGGCAACGTCCAGCTCACTTTGACGGCGGGCCAAACCGAAGTCGAGTTCCTCGTCTGGGACAAGGACGCCATCACGCAGGACCAGACCGCGACGATCAGCGCCACCTGGGTCGGCGCGGACGGCACGCGCTCGAATGCCGGGCAGCTGGCGCTGACCGTCCACAATATGGACGACCCCGCCGACCCGCCGCAAGACCCGCAGACCACCCGCACCATCATGGGTGACTTGCACCCGATAGACTACAACCCGCCGAACAAGGTCTATCACTACGACGCACTCGGCAACGTCATCACCGACGGCACGCCCGAGCCCGACCGCGCCGACACGCTGTATGGCAGCGCCGGCAGCGACCTGATTGACGGGGCCGGCGGCAACGACCGCATCGACGCGAACCAGGGCGGCAACGACCTGCTCAAGGGCGGTGCTGGCGACGACGAAGTCAATGCTGGCGCGGGCGACGACCGCGTGCAGGGCGGCGCCGGACGCGATGTGCTGCGCGGCGACGCTTTTGGCCTCGGCAGTGGCAAAGACCTTGTGGAGGGCGGCGCCGACGCCGACATCGTCTATGGTAACGGCGGCGACGATCGCCTGTACGGTGGCGACTACCTGAAGCTGGAAGACGCCATCACGCAAGGTGACGCCGCCGCGGCGGCCACCGGCCAGGGCGATTTCGTGCAGGGCGTCGACGGCAACGACTCCGCAGTCGGCAGCAACCGCGCTGACCTGCTGGGCGGCGGCGACGGCAACGACTTGCTGGTTGGCGGCGGCGGCGACGACATCCTCGAAGGTGACGCGACGTTCAGCGCCAACACCCGCGACTGGACGATGGCGGTGACCAACGTCAACAACACCTACACCTTCACCGTCAATGGTGCGAGCCGCTTCGAGGGCACCGGCGATGACCGCATCTACGCTGGCGCGGGGAACGACGGCGTGCTGGCCGGCGCAGGCAGTGACTTGGTCGACGCCGGTACCGGCAACGACACGGTGTTCGGCGAAGCGGGCGACGACCAGATTCTTGGCGGTGACGGCGACGACGTGCTGGTGGGCGACAACGCCACGGGGTCCCTGCCCATCAGCCAGCACGGGAACGATTTCATCGATGGCGGCGCGGGCAACGACTTGATCCTCGGCTACGGCGGTAACGACGCACTATTCGGCGGCGACGGCAACGACACCATCGCCGGCGACGCGAACGACATCACGACCGGTGGCGGCGACGACTACCTCAACGGCGAAGGCGGCAACGACTCGATCTTCGGATACACAGGCAGCGACACGTTGCTCGGCGGCGTCGGCGACGACACGCTGGTCGGCGACAACGGTGGCACCGACACCACGGGCGGCACGGACTTCATCGACGGCGGCGCGGGCAACGACCAGCTGTACGGCCAGGGCGGCGACGACACCCTGCAGGGGGACGAAGGAACCGACTTCCTGCAGGGCGACGCCGGTGCTGACCAACTCGATGGCGGCGCGGGCAACGACACACTGCAGGGCGGCGAAGGCGACGATCGCCTCGCCGGCGGAGCGGACAACGACCGGCTGCAAGGCGGCGCTGGCGATGACTGGCTCGACGGCGGCGTCGGCGCCGACATGATGCTGGGCGGCGCCGGCAACGACATGCTGCAAGGCGGCGACGGCGCCGATTGGGTGCAGGCCGATGCGGGCGACGACTTCCTGGACGGCGGCACAGGCGCCGGCACCGTGCTTGGCGGCGACGGCGCCGACATGCTCGCCGGCGGCGACGACAACGACCAAGTGCAAGGCGATGCCGGCGACGACCAACTGGACGGCGGCGCCGGCGCCGACACCCTGTTCGGTGGTTTCGGCCAGGACCTGGTTGCCGGAGGTGACGGCAACGACCTGCTCGTCGGCGACAACGGCGGCTCGGACTCCGCCAGCGACGGCAACGACGTGCTGGACGGCGGCGCCGGCAACGACCAGATGTACGGCCAGGGCGGCGCCGACCTGCTGCAGGGCGGCGAGGGTGACGACGGCATGAACGGCGGCGGCGGCAACGACACCCTGATCGGCGGCGGCGGCAACGATGCTTACTTCTATAACCTGGGCGGCGGCATTGACCACATCAGCGATTCGGGCGGCTTCGATTTCGTCGTGTTCGGCAGCGGCATCTTTTGGGATTCGCTGGACCTTGGTCTGGGCTCGCTCAAAATCGGCTTCGGCGCCAGCGCGGGCGAGCTGCACATCGACGACTTCGATCCGAACGACCCGTACAACTCCGGCTCAATCGAATTTTTCCAGTTCGCCGACGGCTCCGTGCACAGCTACGCTGAGCTGCTGGCGAAGGGCTTCACCATCGGCGGGACGCCCGATGCCGACGAACTCTTTGGTACGGCGGTGAACGACACGATCCACGCGCTCGCAAGCAACGACTTGGTAGACGGCGCTGCGGGCAACGACCTGCTCTACGGCGATGGCGGCAACGACCTTCTTTTTGGCGGTGACGGCGACGACCATCTGTGGGGCGGCGACGGCGACGACGTGCTGGCCGGCAATGCGGGAACCGACCTCCTCGAGGGCGGCGTGGGCAACGATGTCTACGTGTTCGGTTTGGGCGATGGTCAGGACACGGTGATCGACGCGGTGGGCAGCGACACGATCGGTTTCGGTGCGGGCATCACGGGCGCCAACCTGCGCGCCTCCCGCGCAGGCAACGACCTGGCGTTCTCGGTGATCGGCACGACGGACAGGCTCACCATCAAGGACTGGTTCGTGAATGCACAGGGCGTCGCACAAGTGGTGCTTGGCGACGGCAATGTGCTCGACCACGCGGGCATTCTTGACCTGATGAAAAATGCGCCGCCGATGCTGAATGCGGATGCCGCATCGGTGAAGGAAGATACGACACTCACGGCCAGCGGCAACGCCCTGACCAATGACTTCGATCCCGAAGGCCGTGCGCTGCGCGTCACGAACGCGGGCACGTCCGCCGGCACGTACGGCTCGCTGTCGCTCACCTCAAGCGGCGCCTTCACGTACACCTTGAACAACGGCTCGGCCGCGGTGCAAGCGCTGGCCCCAGGCCAAACCGTTGCCGATGCGTTCACCTACACCGCCACGGACGACGACCCCAACGGCGCCATGAGCTCCAGCTCGACGATCACCGTCAGCGTAGTGGGCACCAACGACGCGCCCGTCACCGTTCTCGACCGCGCGGGCGTGGTCGAGGACCAGACCACGCCGGCGACGGGCAACGTGCTGGCGAACGATTCCGATGTCGACAACGGCACCGTACTGCGGGTCGCCGCGCCGGGGACCTTCAACAGCGTTTACGGCACCCTGACGCTGGCTGTGAATGGAGACGCCAGCTACACGCTCAACAACGCCGCCTTGGCGGTTCAGTCGCTGGGCGCGGGCGCCACGGCAGTTGATCACTTCTCGTACGCCGCCACCGACGGCACCGTGTCCACGCCCGGCCGCATCGACGTGACGGTCACCGGCCGCAACGACGCTCCGGTGCTGGCGACTCCGATCGCCGATGTGGGCGCATCGCCGAATGCCAGCTTCAGCCTCACGCTCGCCTCGAACACTTTCACCGACGTCGATGTGGGCGACTTGCTGACATGGAGCGCGAAGATGGCGGACGGCACCGCTCTGCCGAGCTGGCTCGCCTTCGATGCCGGCACGCACACCTTCTCGGGCCGCACGCCGAGAACCGCCACGGGTTACCTCGATGTGCTCGTCGCGGCGGGCGACCGCAGCGGCGCGAGCGCATCGGACGTCTTTCGCATAACGTTCGGCGGGAGCCAGGGCGGCGGGGGCGGAGGCGGTGGGGGCGGCGGCAACGGCGGCGGCGGCAGTGGCGGAAACGAGGGCGTGGGCAACGGCCAGGATGCGCCGCCGCCGGGCCAAAGCTACAACTTCAACGACGGCCCGGGGACGAGCCCGGGCAACCCCGGCGCCAAAGGCGGCAACGGCAACACGCCGCACGCGCCAGCGCCGCTCGGGACGGTGCCCACCGCTGCTGCTACCGAATTGCAGGCACTGGCGTCGCGCTCGGTGGCCGCGCCCCCCGGGCTCGCTGCGGGGCACGGCGACGGGCAGACCACCAACAACGGTCAGCACAACGGCAGCGACAACGGAGTGGGCCTGAACAAGCCCGGCGCTTCCGCCGGGGGGCAGACGCCGCTGTCCGCCAGCCTGGCCGATGGGTTACCCCCTCCCGCCACCCAGGCCGCCATGGCTGCGCCCGGCACCCACGGCGCGGCCGCAGCGGCCGGCACGGCGAACGCGGCCGAGCCGCAGCACGACTTCGGCGCTGTGGCGCGCCATCTGGCGCAGACCCAGTCCACCGATTACTCGGCGTTGAGCGCGCGCGAAATCGCCCAACAATGGAAACTCGTGATGAGCGCCCTGCCCGCCTTTGCCCAGGAGGACCTCGCGGCGCACGATTCGGCGGCGCAGGACGGTTCCGCCGGGCATGACGGCGCCGCAGTCTCCGGCTGGGGCTACGCCGGTTCGACGGGACGCACAGCCAATGGGTCGGGCCTTGCCACGTTCACGGGCCTGACCGAAGGCTTCGGCCGGCTCGGCTAACCATGGGAGTAGACGCGAACGACCTGCGCCCGCCCATGGAACGCCTGCAGGACACGCTGCCCAGCCCGCTGGGGCGGCGTGTTTTGCTGGCGGTTATTGTCTTCCTGGTGCTCGTGCTGCTCTGGGCCGCGCTGGGGCGGCTGGACGTCGTGGCGGTCGCCGAGGGCAAGCTGGTGCCCACGACCTACCTGAAGATCGTCCAGCCGACGGATTCAGGCGTCGTGAAAGCAATTCTCGTCCGCGAGGGCGAAGGGGTAAAGGCCGGGCAGGTACTGATGCGCATGGACACGACCTTGTCCGAGTCGGAGCTCAAAGCCCTCAACGCGGATGCGCAGCACAAACGGCTCGCGCTTCGGCGGATCGATGCTGAACTCACAGGCACTCCGATCGCGCGGTTGACCGGCGACTCGCCCCAGCAGTTGACGCAGGTTCAGGCGCAGCATGCCGCCAACCGCCAGGCTTATGAAAACGCGCTTGCGCAAGAGCGCGCGACGCTTGAGAAAGCCCGGCACGACCTGGCAACTGCCCGCGAAATCCGCATCAAACTGATGGAAACGCTGCCGCACTACCGCCAGCAGGAAGCGGCTTACGACCAGCTCCAGAAGGAAGGCTTCGCGGGCAAGCTGATGTACACCGACAAGCAGCGCGAGCGCATCGAGCGCGAGCAGGACCTGCGCGCGCAAGAATCGGTGATCGCGTCGGCGAACGACACCATCGTGCAGGAGGAGCGCAAGATCGCGCAGATTGGCGCGGAGTACCGACGGCGGCTGCAGACCGAGCGCGTCGACATCGCTGCGCAGCTCGAGAAGACTGAGCAGGAGGTGGCGAGGCAGACTCACCGCAATACCTACCTCGAGCTGAAGGCACCGCAGGACGGCTTCGTGAAGGACTTGGCGACGCACACGGCCGGCACCGTCGCCAGCCCGGGCACGATCCTGATGACTCTGGTGCCGCGCGACGAAAACCTGCGCGCCGAAGTATGGGTACGCAATGACGACGTGGGCTTCGTGCACGAGCGCCAGCGCGTGCGACTTAAGCTCGCGGCATTTCCCTTTCAGAAATACGGCATGGTGGAGGGCGATGTGGCACAGGTCAGCGCAGATTCCAGCGAAGCAGGCGCCGCGTCACCTGGCGCTGGCTCGGCCCCGCCCAAAGGAAGCAGCGACACGCTGGCCTACAAGACGCTCGTCAATCTGGGCAGCCAGCACTTGCCGGCGCAGGGGCAGCGACTGCGACTCGCACCAGGCATGCAGGTCTCGGCGGAGATTCATCTGGGCACTCGCAGTGTGCTCGAATACCTGCTGTCCCCCGTGACCAAGGCCTTCCACGAGGCCGGTCGAGAGCGCTAGCGCGCCAGCGACTTGCTCAGGCGCACGGCGTCAACCAGACCGCGGTAATACCCCGGCACAGTTCCGATTTCTAAAAATCCCTGGTCGCGGTAGAAGGCAAGCGCTGCCGGGTTGTCAGCCCGCGCTTCGACCTCGATGCGCTCCAGCCCGGCCGTCGCGGCGCACTTTTCCAACCATTCGAGGAGTTGTGCGCCCAGACCGTGCTTGCGCCGCGCCGGGCGCACGCCGAGCAGCACGAGGTGCGCCTTGCGTTCGCCATAACGCATGATGCCGAAGCCGAGGACGCTGGCGTCTTCATGCGCAACGGCGACGTTGGTGGCGGGGTCGCGAATCGACTTGACCACGCGCGTCTCGGTCCAGCTCCAGCCCAGGCCATGCTCGATGTACTCGCGCGACATTTCGGCGATGAGGCGCGAATCGCCCAGGGTTGCGAGCCGGATGCTGGGGACGATGATCATGGCGCGATCAGCATACCCCCACCGGCCCGGATCGTGAGCGGCGTCGCCATAATGGCCGCATGAGACTTCTCCACACCATGCTGCGCGTGGGCGACCTGCAGCGCGCCATCGACTTCTACACCCGCGTGCTCGGCATGACATTGCTGCGCACGACCGAACGGCCGGAGCAGAAGTATTCGCTGGCTTTCGTTGGCTACGGCAACAACCCCGATCACGCGGAGATCGAGCTCACCCACAACCACGGCGTCGACAGCTATGAGCTCGGCACCGCCTACGGCCACATCGCACTGGGCGTGCCGGACGTGTACGCGGCCTGCGAGAAGATCCGGGCGGGCGGCGGCAACGTGACCCGGGAACCCGGTCCGGTGAAAGGCGGCACCACCGTCATCGCCTTCGTCACCGATCCGGACGGCTACAAGATCGAGTTGATCGAGCGCGACCGCTAGGCACTTTTTTTTCCGCCAGCTTAGGCTGGCTGCGCAGCAGGGACAGCAGGCAGCGTGCGGCCGCGCTGAGATAAGCATCCTTGCGCACGACCGCGTACACCGGCTCCACGGCTTGCAAATCACGCACCCGGATGATCGCGATCGACTTGCGCGCCAGCTCGTCCTCCATCGCGTTCTCGGACAACAGGGCCAAGCCAAACCCCACTTCGACCAGCCGCTTTTGCGCCGTCAAACTGTCTACCGGCGTCCAGTCGACAGCGGCCAAGCCCCGCGCCTGGAATTGCGAAAAAATGTTGCCCGCGAACGTCTCGCGCTGCTCGAACGTGTTGGGGAATGCGAACCAATGTTCGCTGCGCAACTGCGCGAGAGAGCCGACGGTGCGGCCGGCCAGCCGATGCGTCGGCGCGCACGCCACGCGCAGTGTTTCGGAAGCGATGTGCTCGCACGCCAGGTCGGGCGCCGGGTCCTGCAGGTAGCGCAGGCCGACCGTTGCTTCACCCCGCCGTACCAGGTCGCTGACCTGAGCGCTGGTGGCCGTGCGGATCGACAGATCGACCTTCGGATATTCGGTGACGAAGCCTTTCAGAACGCCGGTCAGTTGGGTGCCCGCGAGCGTGCCGACGGCAACCAGCGCGACGGCGCCCGCGACTTCGTTGTGCATTGAGGCGATGGCCTCGTGCGCAGCCAGCAGCGCAGCCACGATCCGCTCGGCGTGCGGCAGCAAGGTGCGCCCTGCCGCGCTCAGCTGCAAGGCGTGGCCGCGCTCGAAAAGCGACGCGCCCAGTTCTTCTTCGAGCAAGGCGATGCGTCGGCTGATCGCGGGCTGCGAGCGATGCATTTCGCTCGCAGCGCTGGAAAATCCACCGCTTCGGTGGATCGCCAAAAACGTCCGCAGAGCCTCGCCATCCATCTGTGCCCCATGCAAATTACTGATAGGCAGCATTTATACTATGAGTTGGACAAATCGCTCCTGCGCTTCGATCATCTGTTCCAGTCCCATCACGGAACACGATCATGAGAAATTCCAGCCCTGCCCTGGCTCCACCTTCGAATGTGCGAGCCGCCCCCACGCACCCCTGTCCCTATGGGTTCTATTCGCAGCTCGCTCGCGGCCGCCGGTTCTTTCGCGACGAGGCTTTGGGCTGCTGGGTGGCCGCCAGCGCATCCGCAGTCCATGAAGTCCTACGAAATCCGATCTGCCTGACGCGCCCCGCGCACGAGCGCATACCGCTCAAACTTCAGGATGGCGCCGCCGCCGGGTTGTTCGGCCGCCTGGTGCGACTGCGTGACGACGATATGCATGCGCGCTTGAAGCAAGCGGTCGAGGCCGCGGTCCGCAGCCTGGATCTCGCGATGGTCGCCGAGCTTGCCTGCGTACGCGCCTCGGAATTGGACGCGGAGCTGGGACCGCAGCTGGACGAAAGCTCGATCACCCGTTTCATGTTTGCGCTGCCCGTGCAAGTGATCGCGCGTCTGCTCGGACTGTCGCAGGAACGATTCAATGACGTCATGGGATGGCTCAGCGACTACGGCGCGGCAGCCGCCGCCGCAGGCACGGGCATCCCGGACCCCACGCCCGCCCTGATCGCGCGAGGCCACGCAGGTGCAGAGGCTTTGCTCGACCTGATGCGAGAGCTGTATCGTGAACCGCGGCGGCACGGTCCGCTGCTCGCGGCGTTGGTCGAGCAATCGCTGCGTGCCGAGATCGAGGACGACGAGGAAGTCGTCGCAAACGCCGTTGGCTTGATGGTGCAGGGCTTCGCGGCAGTCGCATCCGTCATCGGCCTGACGCTTCTGACGCTCTGCAGGCGGCCCGAGCTGCGTCAGCACGTCGCCTCGGATCGGGCGGAGCTGCGCGAACTGATCGCCGAGGTGCTGCGGTTCGACTCGAGCACCCACAGCACGTTGCGCTTTATGGCGAAAGACGGCGTCATCGCTGGACAGCAGCTGCGCGCCGGCGACGTGATCATCCCGATGCTGGCCGCCGCCGGTCGGGACCCTGCGCTAAACGCTCGACCCGATGAGTTCGACGTGGATCGCATCGATCGCAAGTCGCTCGAGTTCGGTGCAGGTGCCCACGCTTGCCCCGCCGACAAGTTCGCGCCGCTGCTGGTCGAAGTGGCCGTTGCGCACCTGCTCAAGCGGGGGGTGCCGCTGGATCGCCTAGAGAGCACGGTGGCGTATGCGCCTTCGGCGCACATCCGTACGCCGCGTTTCACCTCACCTGCGGAGAATTGAAGTCATGCAGACGCAGCAGCAATACGATTTCGGTACGACGTTCCTCGCGTTACACCGGGCCGCGAACGGATTCATCATGCCCAACGCCTGGGACGGTGGCAGCGCGGCGGTGCTGGAACACGCGGGGTTTCCTGCGATCGCCACCACGAGCGCGGGCATCGCCTTCGCGCTGGGCAGGCAGGACTACGGCGACGCGCGCTTGGGCGTATCGCGCGCGGCAATGTTCGACGCTATCCGCATCATCGTGGCAGCCGTACGCGTGCCGGTCAACGCCGACCTGGAAGCCGGTTATGGCGACAATCCGCAGGAAGTGGCAGATACCATCGCCATGGCGATCGACACGGGAGCGGCGGGCGCCAACATTGAGGACAAGATTCCCGGCCGAGCGGAACTCTACGACGAAACGCTCGCGGTGGAGCGGATCGCTGCGGCGCGAGCCGTCATCGATTCGAGGAAGGCCGTGTTTGTTCTGACCGCGCGCTGCGATGCGCTGCTGTTGCCGCAGGCCAGCGCGGCGGCTGCGATCCGGCGCTCCAACCTCTTTCGCGAAGTGGGCGCCGATTGTCTGTTCGCGCCCGGATCATCGTCGCCCGGCCTGGCGCAGCTTTTGGTGCACGAAATTGCCGGCCCAGTCAACTTCGTCGCCGGCCTGGGGACAGACGACGCGACTCCGGCACAGCTGCTGGAGTTCGGCGCACAACGCGTCAGCCTGGGCGGCAGCATCGCTCGCGCTGCGCTCGGGTTCGTGCGCCGCGCCGCGCAGGAACTGCGCGAATTCGGCACGCTGGAGTTCGCGCGGCAACAAATTCCGCAGACGGAATTGAATGCGTTGTTCGAGCGCAGCTAAGCGAACGCGACCAAAACTCAGCGCAGGCTGCGCGCCTGCTGCGCCAGACGCGTGATGCGCTCCCATTCGCCGGCTTCGACGGCATCGGCGGGCGTGAGCCAGGAACCGCCGACGCAAGCGACATTGCCGAGCGCGAGAAACTCTGGCGCATTCTCGGCGGAGATGCCGCCGGTGGGGCAAAACTTCACGTCGCCGAAGGGGCCTTGCCAGGCCTTCAGCATCGCAAGGCCCCCGGCTTGCATCGCCGGGAAAAACTTGAGGTCGATATGGCCGTCTTCCTGCGCCATCATGATTTCGCTGGCCGTGGCGACACCCGGCAAGAGAGGCAGCCCCAACTCGCTACAGACTTTGCCGACTGCACGCGTGTAGCCGGGACTCACGACGAAGCGAGCCCCAGCCATAGCCGCGGCCTGGGCATCCGCCGCGCTGCGCACGGTCCCGGCGCCCACCACCGCTTTAGGCACCTCACGCGCAATGGCTTCGATGCAAGCAAGCGCCACCGACGTGCGCAGGGTTACCTCGAGCATGCGAATACCGCCGGCCACCAACGCGCGCGCCAGGGCCACCGCGAGCGCGATGTCGGACAGCACAATCACCGGGATCACCGGCGCGTCGCGCATGACTTGGCGCGCGGTAAGCCGTTCGCCAAGCTGCGAAGAATTTTCTACAGCCATGTGCAGCCACCCTCCTCGGCGGTCAATGCGTTGCGGCGGAAGTTGCCGAACAGCTCGCGACCGATGCCGACGGCGTTGGCAGCCTTGAGCGAATCCGGCATGAACGCGTGCTCGCGCGCGAACCATTCTTCAACGGGAACGAGGGCCTGAAGCGTCCCAGCTTCGGCGTCAACGCGCACCACATCGCCGTCGCGCAGGCGCGCGAGTGGCCCGCCCGCCGCGGCCTCGGGCGACACGTGAATGGCCGCAGGCACCTTGCCGGATGCGCCACTCATGCGCCCGTCGGTGACCAGCGCCACGCGAAACCCCTTGCCTTGCAGGACGGACAGCGGCGGCGTGAGCTTATGCAGCTCCGGCATGCCGTTGGCTTGCGGACCCTGCCAGCGCACCACGCACACCACGTCGCGTTCGAGTTCGCCGTCGTTGAAGGCTTTGAGAAGTTCTTCCTGGGCATTAAAAATACGCGCCGGCGCCTCGACCACGTGACGGTCCTGCGGCACGGCCGAGACCTTGATCACGCAGCGTCCCAGGTTGCCGGTCAGCAGCTTCAGGCCGCCGGTCGCGCTGAATGGATCGTTGGCGGGACGCACCACATCCGTATCGCGCGAGGCGCCGACGTCCGCCCACGCCAGACCATCGCCGGTCAGATGCGGCACGCGCGTGTACTCGCGCAAGCCACCTTCGCGCACGGTGAGCACGTCCTCGTGCATCAAGCCTGCGTCCAGCAGTTCGCGGATGACGAAGCCGGGGCCGCCGGCGGCCTGAAACTGGTTCACGTCCGCCGTGCCGTTCGGATACACGCGAGAAATGAGCGGCACGACGGCCGACAGCTGCGCGAAGTCATCCCAATCGATGGTGATGCCGGCCGAGCGCGCAACGGCGACCCAGTGAATGAGATGGTTGGTTGAGCCGCCCGTGGCAAGCAGCGCCGACATTGCGTTGACGATGGCGCGTTCGTCAACCAGCCGGCCGATCGGGACGTAGCGCCGGGCCTTGAGGATGCCGAGCGCAGTGCGCACCGCTTCGCGTGTGAGCTCATCGCGCATCTCGTCCTGCGGGTTCACGAATGCCGTGCCGGGCACATGCAGGCCCATCGCCTCCATCAACATCTGATTGCTGTTGGCCGTGCCGTAGAAAGTGCAGGTGCCCGGCGAGTGGTACGCCTGCAATTCGGCATCGAGCAATTCCTTTCGCCCGACCAGGCCCTCTGCCGCCAGCTCGCGCACCTTGGCCTTGGCGCTATTGGACAGGCCGCTGGGCATCGGTCCGCCCGGAACGAACACCGTGGGCAAATGCCCGAAGTGCAGTGCGCCGATCAAGAGGCCCGGGACGATCTTGTCGCAGATGCCGAGCATCAGAGCAGCGTCGAATACGTCGTGGCTCAAGGCGACGGCAGTGCCCATTGCAATCACATCACGGGAAAAGAGGCTCAGCTCCATCCCGGCCGTGCCCTGTGTGACGCCGTCGCACATGGCCGGCACGCCGCCCGCCACCTGTGCCGTCGCCCCGCGCTTGCGGGCCTCGTCCTTGATGATGTCGGGGAAGCGGGCAAACGGCGCATGCGCGGACAGCATGTCGTTGTACGACGTGACGATGCCAATGTTGGGCGCCTTCTCGGCGATCACTCGAAACTTGTCGTTGTTGGGAAGGCCGGCAAAGGCATGCGCCACATTGGCGCAGCCCATGCGGTCGGGGCCGCGCTCGCGCGACGCTGCCTCGTCAACGATGCGCAGATACGCCGCGCGGGCAGGCGCGCTGCGTTCGCGAATGCGCTCGGTGACGGCTTCGACCTGGGGATGGAGTTTCATGAAAGTCGGTAACCAAATTGCGACTCATCGTACTCGCAAGAGCCCGCCCGGTGTGTGCCGCCGTTACGAACGGGTTACCAACATTCGGTGTCCATGCACTGGCGGTAAAGTCTCGACATGAGCGAACTGCTGAAGCCCCTGCGCGACCCGGCTGCGATGCTGGAGCGCACGCTCACGGAATGGGGCGGCCGAGGCGACCTCTGGATCTTCGGCTATGGCTCTTTGATCTGGAAGCCGGACTTCGAATTTTCCGAGCGGCGCCCGGCCAAGGTGAGCGGCTGGCACCGTGCGCTCAAGATGTGGAGCCGCATCAACCGCGGCACGCCGGAGCGGCCCGGCCTCGTCTTCGGCATGCTGTCGGGCGGTTCGTGCCAGGGGATGGTGTTTCGCATCCCCCAGGCCAACGGTCGCGCAGCGCTGGCGCAGTTGTGGGCGCGCGAAATGACTCTGGCGGTGTACGACCCGAAGTGGCTCACCTGCCACACGAACCACGGCCCCGTGCAAGCCCTGGCTTTCACGCTATCGCGCAAGAGCCCGAGTCACACCGGCGTGTTGAGCGAGGAGCAGTATCGGCGCATCTTCGCGGAAGCCACGGGCATCTACGGCACGACGTTTGAGTATGCGCATCGCACGCTCGAGGAGTTGAAGCGGCACAATATCCGGGATCGCGGGCTGGAGCGGTTGTTGAAGTTGATCGAGCGGCAACCATAGGCTCGGCTCAAGTCTGGGTTGAGGACCTCAGTGAGCGCTCGGCGTTCGCAAGGTCTTGCGTCGTGTCGATGTCGGTCACCACGCCCGGATCGTCCAGATCGAGCTCACCCACGGCGCCGATAGAGGCCTGTGCCCGAACCACCAGCACCGCGCCTTGCTGGCCTTTGACAAGCAGCAACTGCGGAAGGCAAGAAGCGGCGAAGGCGACCGGATGGCCCTTCTGCCCGCGGTAGCTTGGGGTGACGACGGTGTGATGCCGCAGGGCCTGCGCGACAGCGCGCAGCGATTCAGGCTGTATCAGCGGCAGGTCGCCCGGGAGAATCAACCAACCGGATGCGCTCTGGGTTACCTGGACGGCCGCAGCGATCGAATCGCCCATGCCCTCGTGGACGCCATTTTCAAGGTGCCACGCGAGACCGCTTGCTTTGACTGCGTCCAGCGTGCGTTCGAGCACCGGCTTGCCCGCGAGCAAGGCCTGAAGCTTAGGAACAGTACCGCCGCTGGCAATGAAGCGCTCGCCTCGCCCGGAAGCGAGGACCAGCACGACGGGCGAATTCATTCGACGGCGCAGCCGGCCGGCGAATGCGCGAGTTGCGCGATCTCGTTCTTGCGCTCGATGATCTGCGCGACGACGGAAACGGCGATTTCCGCCGGAGTCTTGGCGCCGATCCGCAGGCCGACGGGCCCATGGAGGCGGGCGAGTTCGGTCTCGGTCAGGTCGAAGTGCTCGGCCAAGCGCTTCTTGCGGGCCGTCTGGTTGCGCGAAGAACCCAGCGCGCCGACGTAGAACGCATCGGAACGCAATGCCTCAATGAGCGCCATGTCGTCGAGCTTGGGATCGTGGGTCAGCGCAATGATGGCGGTGTGTGCGTCCGCGCGCATTTCGCGCACCACATCGTCAGGCATTCCCGGAACATGCATGGCCCCGGTGGTTGCCAACGTGCTCGCATATTCCTCGCGCGGGTCGCAGATCAGAACCTCGAAGTCGAGCATCTGGGCGATCTGCGCCACAGCTTGCGATAGTTGACCGGCGCCTATCAGCAGCAGCCGCCACTTCGGACCGAACAGCGTGGTGAGCGTCAAGCCGTCGAACTGCATTTGCTCGTCACGCGCCGCCGGAGCCAGCGTAACCTCACCGCTCGCGAGGGTGAGCGTGCGCGCCAGCAGCTCGTGCGCGGCAGTGCGCGCCAGCAATTGCTCGACCCAGCTGGTGTCACGCAGCGGTTCCTGCACCAGCCGCAGCGTACCGCCGCAGGGCAGACCGAAGCGCGCCGCCTCTTCTTTGCTGATGCCATAGGCGATCATCGAAGGCAGGCCGGTGCGCTCCCCGGCTTTCACGCGCGCGATCAAATCGTCCTCGACGCAGCCCCCGGAGACCGAACCGCTCACAACACCGTCACTGCGCACCGCCAGCAGCGCGCCGGGCGGCCTGGGCGCGCTGCCCCAGGTTTCGACCACAGTGACGAGCGTGACGCCGTGCCCATCGCGTCGCCACGCGAGCGCGTCGGTGAGAACGCGCAGGTCCAGACTTTCCATCGGGACGATTTTAAGCCGACTTGATCGCTTCAGCCGTGATGGGCAGCTTGCGCACCCGCTTGCCGGTCAGGGTGGCAACCGCGTTGGCGATGGCCGGCACCACCAGCGCCGTGGCCGGCTCACCGATACCGCCGGGCTTCTCGGTGCTCTTGACCAACACAATGTCGATCAGCGGCGATTCGTTCATGCGCACGACCGGGTAGTTGTGGAAGTTGGTCTGCAGCACACGACCCTTCTCCATCGTGATCTCCTGCATCAGGGCCGCGCCCATGCCGAAAACGATGCTGGATTGGATCTGCGCCTCAACGGTGTCGGGGTTGACCATCTGGCCCACGTCGGCCGCAACCGTCACCTTGTGCACCCGCACGCTGCCGTCGGAATTCAGGCTGACCTCGGCCACCTCGGCCATGAAGGTGTCATAGCCTTCCATCAGCGCAATGCCGCGTGCACGTCCCGCCGGCAACGGCGTGCCCCAACCGGCTTTTTCGGCGGCAAGCTTGAGAACGTTGGCGAAGCGCGGCTTGTCCTTGAGCAGGTCCATGCGGTACTGGTACGGGTCCTTGTTGGCGGCCTTGGCCAACTCGTCCATGAAGCTTTCGTTGGCGAAAGCGTTCATGTTGTGGCTCACGGCGCGCCAGTACCCGACGCGGAAACCCGTATCGTGAATGATCAAGTCGTGCTTGGTGTTCGCGATGTTGTACGGCGCGACTGCGGCCTCGGCCATGAACGGGTCGAACGTATTTTTTGGCAAGCCAAAGGCGCGTTGCGTGATCGACTGGGACGCCACCTTGAAGTGCATAGCCACGGGGTTGCCGTTGGCGTCGACGCCGGCCTTTAGCACGTTGACGCCCACCGGGCGGTAGAAGTCGTGCGTCATGTCATCCTCGCGCGACCAAACCAGCTTCACCGGGCGGCCCACGGCCTTGGAGATCAGCGCCGCCTGGGCGATGAAATCCACCTCCAGCCGGCGGCCGAAGCCGCCGCCGAGGAAGGTGGTCTTCAGCGTCACGTCTTCCGGCTTGATGCCCAGGGACGCCGCGAGCACGCCTTGCGCGCCCTGCTGGAACTGGGTCGACCCGATCGCCAGCACCTTGCCGTCTTTGAAGCTGGCCGTGAAATTCATCGGCTCGAGCGGTGCGTGCGCCTGCAACGGCGTCACGTACTCTGCGGTGATGACCTTCGCAGCGCCGCTCATTGCGGTGTCGACATTGCCTGTCGGCTTGCCGATGGGCAGTCCCGGTCCGGCGGCCAACGCGGCGCGCGTAGCGGCCAGGATGGTGTTGTGGTCCAACGCGGCGACCGGGCCGGCGTCCCATGTCACGGTCACAGCGTCGCGGGCCTTCTTGGCGTGCCAATACGTGTCCGCCACAACGGCGACTCCGTCAGCGATTTGAACCACATCGATCACGCCGGGCATCGTCTTGGCCTTGGCGGCGTCGAAGCTCACGACCTTCCCGCCAATGACCGGACACTGCTCGAGGCTCGCGTAGACCATCCCAGGCAACTTGACGTCGATGCCGAATTCCGCGGTGCCGTTGACTTTCATCGGCGTGTCCAGGCGCTTGGTGCGCTTGCCGACAATGCGGAAGTCCTTCGGATCTTTCATCGGTGGCTTGTCGATCACGGGCATGTTGGCTGCGGTCGCCGCCAGCTCGCCATAGGTGGCCTTCTTGCCACTGGGGCCGTACACAACGCCGTTCTCGGCGCGCACCTGGTCCTTGTCAACATTCCAGCGCGTCGCAGCGGCCATGAGCAGCATTTCACGGACCTGCGCGCCGGCGACACGCAACTTCTCCCAGCCATCACGCACCGACGTCGAGCCGCCAGTGATCTGTGCGCCGAGCAAGGCATTGACATACACCGCGTTGGGCGGCGCGACCGCGACCTGGATCTTGCTCAGGTCGACGTTGAGTTCTTCGGCGATCAACATGGGCATCGACGTGTAGACGCCCTGCCCCATTTCGGACCGCGCCGTGAGCAGCGTGATGGTGTTGTCGTCAGCGATATGGACCCAGGCATTGGGCGTGTACAGCGTGCCCGCAGCCTTGGCGTCCCTGATCATTGGCAGCGAGACGCCCAGCATCAAGCCGCCGGTGGCGATGGCGGTGGTCTTGAGGAAGGTGCGGCGTGAGGATTCGACGATGGTGTTCATGGTGATTTTCCTCAAGCCTTGCGCATCGAAGCGGCGGCGTCCTTGATGGCGGCGCGCACGCGGGGGTAGGTGCCGCAGCGGCAGATGTTGCCGCTCATGGCCTGGTCGATGTCGGAGTCGCTCGGGTTCTTGTTCGCCGTGAGCAGCACTGCGGCGCTCATCAGCTGTCCGGACTGGCAGTAGCCGCACTGCGGGACGTCGTGCTTGATCCACGCAACCTGCAGCGGATGGGTATTGTTCTTGGACAGACTCTCCACCGTGGCCACCCGCTTGCCTTGTGCAGCGGAAACTGGTGTCTGGCAGGAGCGCACCGGCTGACCGTCCACGTGCACGGTGCACGCGCCGCATAGCGCCTGGCCGCAGCCGAATTTCGTTCCGGTCAAGCCCAGCTCATCGCGGATCACCCATAGCAGCGGGGTGTCGGGTTCAGCTTGGGCCGTGACGGCCTTGCCATTGAGGTTGAAATTCACGCCCATGCGGGGTCTCCTTGATGTTGAGCTTTAGCGATAGCGTAGCGTATGCCCTTAGCGATAAAAGTTGATCGGGAATACCCTGAAGCCTGTCTCCTTCGCGCAAATTGATACATTGCCGGAATGACAGCGACTTCTACCCGCCTTGCCGAACTGCGAAAAAATTACGGCCGTGCAGAGTTGAGCGAGGACGCCTCGCTCCCTGAACCGCTCCAGCAGTTCGACCAGTGGCTCACCGAGGCCATCAGCGCCGAGGTGCCCGAGCCCAACGCCATGACACTCGCGACGGTGGGCGCCAACCTTCGGCCCAGTACGCGTGTGCTCTTGATCAAGGGCTACGACGAGCGGGGCATCGTCTGGTACACCAACTATGAAAGCCGAAAAGGCCAGGAGCTGGCGGGCAACCCCTATGCGGCGGTGCAGTTTCACTGGGTCGAGCTCGAGCGCGTGGTGCGGATCGGGGGCCGGGTGGAAAAAACCAGCGCGGAGGAAAGCGACGCCTATTTTGCAACCCGTCCGCTTGATTCGCGGATCGGCGCCTGGGCCAGCCCGCAAAGCCAGGTGATCGCCAGCCGTACTGTTCTCGTAGTGAACGCGGCGAAGTACGGTGCGCAGTTCTTGCTCAAACCACCGCGCCCGCCGCATTGGGGCGGGTACCGACTCGTGCCCGATCAGTGGCAGTTTTGGCAGGGGCGCCAGAGTCGGCTGCATGACCGCCTGAGGTATTCGCTGTCCGGCGGCTCGTGGGTGCGCGAGCGCCTCGCGCCATAGCGGTTGAATCACTGCAACAGGGACAGCACCACAGACAAGGTCAACAGCGCCAATACAGCAGAGACCGCAACGCTCGCGGTGATGAGTTCCTCCGCCACTTTGTACCGCTGCGAAAAGAGAAACACGTTGGCTCCAATCGGCAACGACGCCGCCAGAACCATCACTGCCAGCGACACGCCACTGAGACCCAACAGCCAGCCGACCAATGCCACGACGGCGGGATGCAGCAAGTTCTTGACCGCAGCCAATCCCAGGGCGCCGCGCCAATGAGAGCCGATAGCACTTGCGGCCAGTGTCACGCCCACCAACAGCAGGGCAAGCGGCCCAAAGGCGTTCGCCAACAGTTGCAATGGTTTGTCGATGACGACGGGCAACTCCAGACCGCTGCGCGCGAAGAGCAAGCCTGCAATGATTGGCAGCGGCACCGGATGAATGATCGCGTTGCGCATGGCGAGCAGCACCGTGCGGCCAACGGGCCGCTGCACCTGTTCGCCGGCTTGGGCCGCCTCGCGCAGCACCGCGAGCTCCAGCACCACGGTGGCAGTGGTCAGCAGAACCAGCGAGTGGATGGAGATCAGGGTGAAGAGGGTGATGAGGGCAGCTTCGCCGTAAGCGAGGCCGATCAGGGGAATGCCGATCATCACCGTGTTGCTGAAGGTGTTGGCCAGGGCGAGCACGGCCGCACGGCGGTTAAAACCGCGCAAGGCGAGCGTGCCGAAGAAAATGATCGCGACGCCGACGAAGTAGCTGGCGACAGGGCGAAAGTCGAGTTGTTCGACATGCACCGTGCTCATGCTCCGAAAGAGCAGCGCCGGCGCCATCACGATGAAGACGAGGTTGGACAGGCCCTTGACCGCCTCCGGGCCGATCCAGCGCCGGCGACCCGCGAGAAATCCGATGGCGATGAGGACGACGACGGGAAGCAGCGCGGAAATGACGGTTGGGTTCACAGCCGAGCTTGCTCCAGCCGGATAAGGGGCGTAGTATAACGACCGTTAGAACGGGGTTCTTTTATGCACATGCTCAAGCTCACCCAAATTGGCAACTCGGTTGGCGTCATTCTCCCGAAAGAGGCGTTGGCGAAGTTGCGCCTCGAAAAGGGGCAGTCGGTGTTTCTCACCGAAACGCCGAACGGCTACGCATTGACACCCTATGACCCGACGCTGGAAGAACAAATCCAGGCCGGGCGGGAGTTCATGCGCGAGTTTCGCGACACCTTCCATCAATTGGCGAAATGAACTGGCGCTGGATCGACCAGCGCGCGCTGCTGCTGCTGCACGCGGAAAGCCTCGCTGAACACGGCGGCGGAGAAGGCCTGCGCGACGCCGGCTTGCTCGCGTCTGCTCTCGCCCTGCCGGAAAACCTGGTGGCCTACGGGCAGCCGGATTTTGCCGATCTCGCCGCAAGCTATGGCCTGGGCGTTGCCAAGAACCACCCTTTCGTCGATGGCAACAAGCGCGCGGCCTTCCTGGCCGTGGGCTTGTGTCTGTATCTCAACGGGTACCGTCTGCTCGCGACGCAAGCCGAAGCCACGCTCACCATGCTCGCGGTTGCGGGGAGCGAAATCACCGAACCCGAATTCGCCGCCTGGATCCGCGAACACGCCGTCAAACGCTGACGTGCCACGGCATCAGAAACTCGCCTGGAACCCCAGCTTGACACTGCGCCCCGGCAATGGCGCCTTCCCCGGCGCGGTCTGCGTGAGGATGGAAGTCGCGCTGTACGCGAGCTTGTTCGCGGCATTGTCGATGCGCGCGAACCAAAAAATCTCGCTGCTCCCTGCTGTCATGCGGTACGTGAGCGCGGCGGTCCACAGCGTATAAGCCGCCGAGGGCACATCACCGGCCGGCACCCGACCTTGCCGTGCGAAATGATCGAAGCCGAGCCTCGCACCCCAGCGGTCGCGCGACCACGCCAGTGTCGCACCGGCGCGCCATGGCGCAATGCGCGGCAGCGGCTCACCGGTGTCCAGGTTGGCGGCGCGGACCAGGTCGCCGCGCAGTTCGAGGTCGAGCTTGGATTCGCCGTCATGCAAGCGTTTTGCACCGCCCGCTTCCAGCCCCTTGAATCGTGCACGAACCTGACGGTAGGCGAGCTCTGGCCACATGTCGCCGCCAACATCGCGCATCACCCCCGTCGCCTCGAGCGAAATGTAGTTGGCGAACCGGCTCTGGAATACGCTCAATCTAACGTTGTCGTGACCGCGCTTCCACTGAAGGCCGACGTCCACATTGGTAGAGCGCTCCTTGCGCAGCGAAGGATCGCCAACCTCCCAGGCATGCGTCGCCACGTGCGGGCCGTCGGCGAAAAGCTCGTAGTCCTTGGGCACCCGCTGCGTCCTTGAAAGATTACCCGTGAGCTGCCATTGAGGCGCGACATTCCACAGGGCGCCCATCGCGTAACTGCCGGCCCGAAAACGCCGCGTCGCGGGCACGAAGCGCGGCTCGTCCGGGACGCCCAGCGATGCCACGCGAACCGACTCCGCGCGCGCACCCAATGTCAATTTACCCCAGGAGGTCGCCAGTTCCTCGAAGGCGAACATCGCGGTTTGCTGGGTGCGGCTGAACGGCGCGAAGGTCTCCTCGCCCACCGCGGCGAAACGGGTGTGCTCACCCTGCAAGCCAATCACGCCCTCCAGCGGTCCGAGCTTTGCGTGCCGCATTTCAATTCGGTAATCGTTGCCCTGGTTGCTAAACACCGTTCCCGGCGCTCCTGGGGCGGCCTCGTAGTGGCGATAGTCGGTGTGGCCGGCCTGACCTTTGATGTTCTTGATAAAACCGCCCAGATCGCGCACCTCGCCCTCCAGCGCGTAGCGGTTCGAACGCATCGCGATCGTCACGTCATCCTCGGCGACGGTGCCATAGTCGTTGCGATAGGTCGACGCAGAAGCGCCCACATACCCCTTGTCGAAGAACAGTGAGCCGCCCACGGCCCCGCCGCGCACGTGGCTGGCCGAATTGCAGATGCGATTGGCGAACCTCGTCAGGCCATCCTTCGTGCAAGCAAGTGAAATCGGTACCCGCACGTCGCTGGTGTTGCGATCGAACGCATCGGCATGCAACCCGATCCGCTGTGTGCCGCCCTCCACCAGCAGGCCGCCGCCGCGCTCGCGATTGACGCTGGCGATCCCCAGATCGACGCGACCCGACACGCCTTCGATGGGTTCGCGTGGGATGCGGTTGTCAATCACGTTAACAACCCCGCCGACGGCGCTGCCGCCATACAGCAGCGCGCCGGGCCCGCGCAGCACTTCGATGCGCTCGATGCTGATCGGGTCGGCCGTGACGGCATGGTCGGCCGACAGCCCCGAGGCATCTCCCGTGGCGCCGCTGTTGGCGAGGATGCGAATGCGGCCGCCATCCATCCCGCGAATGGTCGGCCGGCTCGCATTGGGGCCGAAGTACGTACTGCTGACGCCGGGCGTGCCCGACAGTGTTTCACCCAGTGTGGTCTGCGATCGCAGCAAGAGCCCCGTGCCCGAATACTGCACCACGGGTGCCACCAGGTCCGTGGCGCCCAGGGGGTTGCCGGTGATCGTGACTTCTCTCAGTTGGATGGGCGCTGCGGCCTGGGCGAGCGCGGCGCCGCTGAGCAAGAGGGTGGCGGCGCCCACGGCGCTGCGCGAAAACATTGGATTCATGAAAAGCTTCGGTTGATTCGAACAGACTCGGCCGGCGCGGGGCGACAAGGCCCTGCGCCGGCGACGGCGGGGAGTCAACGAAGCGAAGGTGGGCCGCGCGCGTCGAAGAGCGCAACCCAGCGAGCCAATGCCTGGCTCTGGTACCAACGAAGGAAGTAGTGCGGCAACACTGCCGGTAGTGAAAGCGCCGGTAGCGAAGGCAGCATGCCGCTGGCGTTCAGCTGGTCGAAAAGGCGGCAGCCGGCCTCGCCCTCGTGCGCGGAAAACAAGCTCTTCACCCAACCGGTGGCCAAGGTGTTATTGGTGTGGGCGGAGGAGGTTGCGTGAAGCAACTGCGGGCTGTGTGCAGCACGGTGCACCAGGCCGAGCGTCTGCGCCGCAATGAGCGCAAACAGCAAGACCCAGAGAACGCGCCGACGCAAAGTCATCGTTACTTGACGCTCACCGCTTCAGTGACACGGTAGTAGACGCCGAACGGGTCATCCGACAGCACGGCAAACTTGCCTTCGACGGTGACGGGGTCCAGCGTGTACTTGACTGGCGTCCGCGCCTTCACTTCAACCATGCTTTCCGGGCCCCCCGGCACGCAAAACGAGCAGCTCATGGGCACAGAACTCAGGAGGAAATGGGTCTGCTTCTCGCCGGGTTCCAAAGGCATCATGAAGCCCTGGATTCGCTGCGTCTTCTCGTTGAGCGCCAGCTGCGCCTTGTCAAAGGCGGGCAACAGGCGGTTCTTGTCAGCAGGGCGGGTCTTCACAGCTGCGAGCAGGGACCATGGCACCACGTCGCTGCGCGCGGGCAGCGGTGCAAACGGACTGTTCGGGTCGTGGATGCCGGGACCCGTTCCCTTGGGGATGGACGGGTTCGACTGGGCGGACGCGCCCAGCGCGAAGGCCAGGGCGGCCAGCAAGACAACTGCTCTCTTCATGGCGCCTCCAGATGGAACGGCTATTGTCGTCTGTTCAGCGGGCATTGAGCAATTCGGCAACATCCACCCGATACGCGCTGATGACGGGGATCAGCGCGGCGAGCATCGCCACGCCCACCGCGGCGGCGGGAATCCATGCCTCGGCGGGCAACCACACGGACCCGCTTAACGGCAGCGACCGTTGCGCTTCAAGCAACTGCCCGACCAGCGCCGTGATGCCGTGGCCAGCGGCCAAGCCCAGCAGCGAGGCGAGCAACGCAAGCCACAGCGATTCGCACAGGAGCAAGGCCGCGACCTTGCCCGGCGTCGCGCCCAGCATGCGTAACATTGCGAGATCGGCCCGCCGCTCGCGCACCGCGGTCCAGAAAGCGATGAAGACGCTGAGCGCGGCCGTGAGAAGCAGGACCACGCCGACACCCCTTAGCACCTCGGAGCCGACGCCCAGCAGCCTCAGTAAACGCGACACTTCCACCGCCGGCGCAGCCGCCTGCATGCGCGTGCTGGTATTCACGTAACGCGGCAGCGACACGGCCGCGAGCGGGCTCTTGTAGGTGATGAGGGCGATGGTGACTTCGTGATCTTCCTCGCCTGACTTTTCATCGCCTTTCGTCTTGTCGTCCGGGTGCGTGCCATGCGTCTCGTGGACCTGCCACACGGACTCGGTCGAAGTGAGAACCAGGCGGTCCACGACGCAGCCGCACGGCGCGAGCACGCCCGTGACCTCATAGGCGGCCTCGCCATGTTCCCGCCCGCCCGCCAAACCGTGACTGCCGGTGAACGGGTCACCCATTTTCAATGCCGTGCCTTGCGCCGCCTGCGCACCAAGCACGGCCTGCATCGGCCGCGTCCACGCCCGCCCCTGCTGAAATGTCATGCGGTAGTGCGCAAGGTAGTCGGGCGTGGTGCCGACGATGCGAAAGCCCCGCACGCTGTCACCCAAACTCAGGGGAATGAGCTTGTCCACCATCGGATGGCGGCGCAGTTCCTGCACGTCTTTGAGGGCGATGTTGCCAGGCGGCACTTCGATGTGAAACACGCCGGCAAGGATCAGTTGCATCGGGCTGCCTTTGGCGCCGACCACCAGGTCGATGCCGGCAAGATCGCGCTGAAAGGCACGGTCGATCTGCTCGCTCACCAGCAGCACGAAGGTGATCGAGGTGAGGCCGAGAGCCAGCAAAACGATATTGAGCAAGGCCGCAAGGGGGCGCGACCAGAGATAGCGGAACGCGAGCGCGGCGGTGTTCACTCGCTATCGCTCCCACTCGCGGCGGTAGTCGGCCCCATCGCGTAAATTGTCGCGTTCGACAGCGCCTTGTGTACGCGGCGGTCGTGCGTCGCGATGACCAGCGTCGCGTTGCACCGGGAGGCGCAGCTCGCGAGGAGCGCGAGGCTCGCAGCAGCCGCCTCGTCGTCGAGGCTCGCCGTGGGCTCGTCAGCCAGAATGATGCGCGGCTCCATGAGAATGGCGCGCGCCAATGCCACGCGCTGGGCCTGGCCACCGGACAGCTGCGAGGGACGGCGTTGTGCCAAGTCCGCTACACCCAGCCATTCAAGCGAGCGCATCAGGGCCGATCTGTTCTCCGGTACGCCCGCCGCGTAAAAGGCCAACGCCAGGTTGCGCTCTACGGTGAGTGCTTCGCTCAGGTGCAGCTTTTGCGGCAGAAAACCCAGACAACGCCCCCGCCATGCGTCGCGTCCGCTGCGCGAGAGCTGCGACAGCAACTGGCCCGCAGCCACCACTTCGCCGGCGCGGGGTGTGAGCAGGCCGGCAACGAGGGCGAGCCAGGTGGACTTGCCGACGCCCGACTTGCCGCGCACTAAAAGCACGTCGCCTTGGGCCACGGCCACATCACCGAAAGCCAGGGAAGGCCCCTTCGGGTAGTCGTAGCGCAGCGCGCGTGTTTCGACCACCTAGTCTTGCACCAGCGCTTTGAACGTCTTGCGAAACTTCGCGACTTTGGGCCCGGCGACGGCCACGCAATAGCCCTGGTTAGGGTTCTTCTCGAAGAAGTCCTGGTGGTATGCCTCGGCCGGCCAATAGTGGGACAGCGGCAGCACCTCGGTAACGATCGGCCGGTCGAACACTTTGTCCTGGCTCATCTGGCGGATCATCCCGTCGGCCACATCCTTTTGCTCGGGCGTCGTGTAGTAAATACCGCTCCTGTACTGCGTGCCGCTGTCATTGCCCTGGCGGTTGAGGGTGGTCGCGTCGTGGACGACGAAAAAGATTTCGAGTATCTGCTGCGTGGTGATCTGAGCCGGGTCGTACGTCAGCTTCACAACTTCGTTGTGCCCGGTGGTGCCAGTGCACACTTGCTCATAACTCGGCCTCTGCGCTTGGCCGTTGCAGTAGCCGGATTCGACGTCGGTCACACCGCGCACCTTGACGTAGACCGCCTCGGTGCACCAAAAGCAGCCGCCGCCCAGCACGATGGTTTGCATGTCGCTCATGGGATTCCTTTTTCCAGCCTGCACTGTAGTCTGAGACCTTGACGGCCGGGGCAGCCACCGGCTACATTACTAACCAGTCAGTCAGTAACTCTCTTCATGCCACTTTCCAAGTTCATAGCCGCCAAGAGCGACGACGCCCAGGGCAAGCGCGAGCGCCGCAAGGAAGCGCGCCCCGGCGAGCTGCTGGACGCCGCACTGGACCTCTTCGTGGAAAAGGGATTCGCCGCTACGCGCGCCGAGGAAGTGGCTGCCCGCGCAGGTGTCTCCAAAGGCACCCTCTTCCTCTACTTTCCGAGCAAGGAAGAATTGTTCAAGGCCGTGGTGCGCGAGAACATCTCGGGCCGCTTTCAGGAGTGGGGTCAAGAATTTGAAACTTTCGAAGGCGACGCGCCCGAGATGCTGCGCTATTGCATGAAGGTCTGGTGGGAGCGCATCGGGGCCTCGCGGGCTTCGGGCATCACCAAACTCATCATGAGTGAAGCGCAAAATTTTCCCGACATCGCGACCTTCTATCAGCAGGAAGTGATTCGCCCCGGCCAGGACCTGATCCGCAAAATCCTGCAGCGCGGTGTGGACCGCGGCGAGTTCCACGTGGCAGACATGGAATACGCGGCGTTCAGCATCACCGCGCCAATGGTGTTCCTTATCATGATGAAGCACTCGCTGGGCGTCTGCATTCCCAAGGACTATCCGCTCGACCCCGAGCGCTACATTGCGTCGCAGGTCGAGACACTGCTGCACGGCCTCATCGTGCGGCCCGAAGAAAAAGCAACGAGTGGGCGGGGGAAAAAATGACATTGAACAAGCGTCACTACAAGTGGCTGGCCCTGGGGCTGGTGTTGTTGTTGATCGTCTTCAGCGTGCTGCGGGCGCTGTCGGCGCGCAAGGCGCAGCAGGAGGCCGTACAGCAGGCCAGCGTCGCCAAGGTGCAGACGGTCGTTGAACTCGCGGCGAGCGACGTTGTGAAGGCCGAAGTGCGGCAGCTCGCGCAGGGCCTGCCAATTTCAGGCTCGCTCAAGGCCGTCAATTCTGCTGTGGTCAAAGCGCGCGCCGCCGGCGAACTGCAGGGTCTCACGGTGCGCGAGGGCGACGTGGTGAAGGCTGGCCAGCTGCTCGCGCGTGTTGACGCGACCGAGTACGCCGCGCGCGTCAGGCAGGCGAAAGACCAGGCCGACTCCGCCAAAGCGCAGATCGACATCGCGCAGCGCCAGTGGGACAACAACAAGGCGTTGGTGGACCAGGGCTTTATCTCCAGGACGGCGCTGGACACGTCGCTCTCCAACC
>JBKJTX010000006.1:0-3408 GCA_046590315.1 Ramlibacter sp.
TGCCGACATCGGCTACGTAATGGAGCTCGATCTGGAAGATGCCGTCGGCGGCACCGAGAAGCGCATCGAGATCCCGACGCTGGCGCCGTGCTCGCCGTGCTCGGGGACCGGTTCGGAAGACGGCAAGATCGACACCTGCGCCACGTGCCAGGGCCGCGGCCAAGTGCGCATGCAGCGCGGCACCTTCACCATGCAGCAACCGTGCCCGCACTGCGGCGGACGCGGCCAGACGATCGCCAATCCGTGCAAGGCCTGTCACGGGGCCGGCCGGGTGGAGGAAGAAAAAATCCTATCGGTGAAGATTCCGGCCGGGGTCGACAACGGCGACCGCATCCGCCTGGCAGGCGAGGGCGAGGCGGGTCCGGCGGGGACGCCGCCCGGCGACCTTTACGTCGAGGTGCGGGTACGTCCGCATGACATCTTCGAGCGCGATGGCGACGACCTGCATTGCGACGTGCCGATCCGCATCTCGCAGGCCGCGCTCGGCGACACCGTGCGCGTGCCGACTTTGGGTGGCGAGGCCGAGATCCGCATCCCGGCGGAGACGCAGACCGGCAGGGTGTTCCGCCTGCGCGACAAGGGCGTCAAGTCGGTGCGCAGTCGCAAGCCGGGCGACCTTTACTGCAAGGCAGTGGTTGAGACGCCGGTCAACCTCACCGCTGAGCAGCGCGCCTTGCTGGAGCAGTTCGAGACCACCTTCATCGGCGGCGACAGCGCCCGCAAGCATTCACCCCGGTCCAGCACCTTCCTGGATGGCGTCAAGGGCTTCTGGGACCGCATGGTGTCGTGAGTGCGGGTCAGCCAGCGCTTGGTGAAAGCGACGGATAACCGCTAGCCTGCGCGGATGAATACAGTCAACCCGTCACAGCCCACCATAGTGCTGGTCCATGGCGCCTCCGGCCGCATGGGGCAGGCCTTGCTACGGCTGGCCGCAGAGCGCACCGACCTGCAAGTCGTTGCCGCCGTATCGCAGATGGTCGGACAGCGCGTCGTCGACGGGGTGCCGCAGTTCAACGCCAGCGAGTTGCCGGGCGTGCCCGCGTTCGATGTCGCGATCGATTTCAGCTTGCCCGAAGGTTTCGAGCATGTTCTCGCACTTTGCGCTGAACGTGGCGCGGCTTTGGTCTCGGGCACGACCGGTTTGAACGATGCGCAGAAGGCCACGATCGACGCTGCAGCAACCAGGATCGCCGTGCTGTGGGCATCCAATTTCAGCCTCGGGGTTGCGGTGCTGACAGGTCTGGTCGAGCGCGCGGCGCAGGCACTGCCGGGCTGGGACTGCGACATCATCGAGGCGCACCACGCGCACAAGAAGGACGCGCCCTCCGGCACGGCCCTCGTACTCGGCGCCGCCGCTGCCCAGGGCGGGGCGCAGCCGCGCTATGCCAGCGTGCGCGCCGGCGACATCGTCGGCGAGCACACGGTGCAGTTCACCACCGCGGGTGAGCGCATCGAACTGGTGCATCGCGCCGGCAGTCGTGACATCTTCGCGCACGGCGCGCTGCATGCGGCAACGCGGCTGGGTTTGCGGGCGCCAGGACTGTACCGGCTGCGCGATCTGATCGCCTGAGTCGCTTTTTTGCTGGCGTCGACCTGCCTGCGCCGGTATCATTCCCGCTCGCCTGCTTCCCGCCAGCACGGACCGGTCCAGTACCGAGTTCGCGCTTCGCTGCAACCCGCGTTTGGCGACGAGGCATCCCCTGACGTCCAAGGCGAAGCCCGTGACTGAACCTGCCATCCTTGCCCTCGAAGACGGCACCGTCTTTGAAGGTGTATCCGTCGGCGCGCCCGGCCTGTCGGTCGGCGAAGTGGTGTTCAACACCGCGATCACCGGTTATCAGGAAATCCTGACCGACCCGTCCTACGCGCGCCAGCTGGTGACCCTGACCTACCCGCACGTCGGCAATACCGGCTGCACGAACCAGGACGACGAAGCGGGCGAAGTTTTCGCGGCCGGCCTGATCGTGCGTGATGTCCCGCGCCGCCCAAGCAACTGGCGCAGCCAGGTCGCGCTGCCCGAGTGGCTGGAAGCACGCGGCGTGGTCGCGATTTCCGACATCGACACCCGCAAACTCACGCGCCTGCTGCGCGACCGCGGCGCGCAGAACGGCGCGCTGATGGCTGGCGATATCGATGTCGACAAGGCTATCGAAGCGGCGCGCAAATTTCCCGGCCTCAAGGGCATGGATCTGGCCAAGGAAGTCTGCACGCGCGAGCGATATTCGTGGACCGAGGGCCAGCTCGATCTCGACCGCAACGAGTTCGTGCGCGCCGACGCCCGGTTTCATGTGATTGCCTACGATTTCGGCGTCAAGCGCAACATCCTGCGTATGCTGGCCGAGCGCGGCTGCCGCGTGACCGTGGTGCCGGCGCAGACGCCGTCGGCGCAGGTGCTGGCAGAAAACCCGGACGGGATTTTCCTGTCGAACGGCCCCGGCGATCCGGCGCCCTGCGATTACGCGATCGCCGCGATCAAGGATTTCATCGCCGCTAAAATCCCGACGTTCGGAATCTGCCTTGGTCACCAGCTGCTTGGCCTCGCTGCCGGCGCGCAAACGATGAAGATGAAGTTCGGCCATCACGGCGCGAACCATCCAGTGATCGACCTCGACCTCGGCCGGGTGATGATCACCAGCCAGAACCACGGTTTTGCCGTCGACGAAACCACGCTGCCTGCGAACGTACGTGTCACCCATCGCTCGCTGTTCGACGGCTCGAATCAGGGCATCGCGCTGACCGACGCGCCGGCATTCAGTTTTCAGGGGCATCCCGAAGCCAGTCCCGGGCCGCACGACGTGTCACCGCTGTTCGACCAGTTCGTCGCGATGCTGGAACATCGCCAGACACTGGCAACGTCGTCCTGACTTTTTCCGCTCAAGACCCTCGCCACTCCTCGCCTGATTCCTGCTGTTCCGCCGATCACCAAGCACCGACACGAGGCAACTATGGCCACACCCTCCCGCTCCAAGCGCGCACGTTCCAACGGACTCGGCACGCTGGTATTCCGCCTGCTGGCCTTCGTGGTCCTGCCGCTCGCGCTGGTGTACGGATTTTTGTGGTGGCGCGCCGATTCGGCGATCGAAAAAATGCTCGATCGCGCCCGGCCTTTCGTCGATATTCGTCGCAGCGGCACCGTGCTGGGCCTCAATGGTGATATCGGCATCACCAAGCTGGTCCTGACGCCGGTCGCGGGCACCGACTTGCCAAAGGTCGAGGTGCAGGCTGATCGCGTGGTGGTGCACACGCCCGGTTTGTGGTGGCTCGTACGCAGCAGCGTATTCGGGATGGTCAAGGAAATTCCGTCGCGACTCGGTTTCAAACTCGATGGCGTTCACGTCGAGGGCACCGACACCGAATTGCGCAAAATCATGGCCGGCAAAAACATCCTGTTCCCGTTTGATCTCGCCG
>JBKJTX010000351.1:0-3256 GCA_046590315.1 Ramlibacter sp.
CGTCGTGCACGAAGATGTCGCACAGCTTGGCCATCTTCTGCGCGAGCTCGGTGTTGTTCTTCTTCTCGCCTTTGTTGACACGGCAGTTCTCGAGCAACACCAGTTGGCCCGGCTTCACGTCGACGCCGTCGATCCAGTCGCGCACCACCGGCACCTCACGGCCCAGGAATTCACCCAGCCGCCGGGCAACCGGCGCGAGCGAATCCTCGGGTTTGAACTCGCCTTCCGTCGGACGGCCCAGATGCGATGTCACCATCACTGCGGCGCCCGCCTTCAGCGCCATCTCGATGCAGGGCACCGAAGCGCGTACGCGCGTGTCCTCGGTGATGTTGCCGGCGTCGTCCTGGGGCACGTTGAGGTCGGCTCGGATAAAGACACGTTGCGCCTGGACGCGGCCTTGGGCACACAGATCGGAAAAACGCAGGACATTCATGGTGAGTAGTTGTTGCGAACCAAACCGGCAATTCTAGGAGCCCCCAGCCCAGCAACTACCAGCCGAGCCCGAGATGCAGCGGCAGGTACACCGACATGCCGCCAGCGATGGTGAGCAGAACGCTGCGGCGCCAGAAGAACAGCAACGCGCCTACCGGCGCCGCGAACAGGCGCGCATCTTGCCAAGTGCCCACCAGCTGGCCGCCGGCCATCACGATCTCAGGCGCGATCACGCTGGCGAGCGCAGCGACCGGCGCGTATTGCAGCGCGCGTTCGGCCCAACCCGGAAGCGCCCAGGGACGATCCAGGATGATGAAAAAGCAGCGCGTCAGCACCGTGACCGCTGCCAGGCCGACGATCACAGCCATCGTCCACAGGTGCGTCTCACTGCTCATGTACTTGTTGCCACGCAGGCGGCGCTATCTTTTCCAACCAGAAACTGGCGAGCACGGCGATGGCAATGGCAACGACGATGTTCAACTTGAGCGGCAAGGCATAGGCCGCAACGGCAGCGGCGCCGGCGATGAGCGTCGACACACGGCGCAGCCGCGTGTTGGCCAACGAGCAAAGAACGCCGATCAGGCACAGCACCCCGGCAAAGCCCAGTCCCCAGGCTGTGGGAATCAAGTTGCCCAACAGGATACCCACGACGCTGGAAAGCATCCAGCTGCTCCAAGTGACGAAGTAGTTTCCGCAAAGGAAGGCTTCCTGCTCGCGCAACGCGCTTGGGGCACTACCCGGCTTGGGAAAGCGCCGAGTGAACATGGCGTAGCTCATGTCGGCCGTGAGGTAAGCGTTGAGCATGCGCCGCCAGCGCGGCTGATGCACGAGGTAAGGCCGCAAATGCAAGCTGAACACGACGAAGCGCAGGTTGACGCAAAACCCGGTCGCCAGGATCACCCACACCGGCGCCGAAGCGACGATCAGCGGGATGGCTGCCAGCTGGGAACTGCCGGCATACACCAGGAAGGTCATCGCCAGCGCTTCCAGGACGCTCATGCCGGACTTGACCATGGCGACTCCCGTCATGAGCCCCCAGGCGGAAATCCCGGCGGCCATCGGCGCCATGCTGAGCGCGGCTTCCTTGAAGGCCGGATGCGTGTAGTTGGCGCGCAGGAAGAACACTGGCCCGCTTCGTCGCTGGTTAAGAGGACAACCGCTCAAAGCTCATGCCGGGCTGCACCGGAAAGCCACGCAAGAATTCGGCAACGGCCAGGCGCTTGCCGCCGGCCCGTTGCAATTCCGTCAGGCGAAGAGCACCCGCGCCACAACGCACGACGATGCCCGCATCGGCGACGGCGACGATGCGCCCCACCTGACCATCGGCGCCATCGACATCCGGCACGGCCTGGGCGGACCAGAGCTTGAGCGTCTCGCCATTGAACAGGCCCGTCGCGCCGGGCGCGGGATCGAATGCGCGGATGCGCCGGGCGATGGCTTCGGCCGGCTGCGACCAGTCCAGCGCCGCTTCGGTCTTCTCGATCTTGCGTGCATAGGTCACGCCGGTGTGCGGCTGCGGCACCGGCGTCAGGCCGCCACACGCGGCGATCTCCAGCGCCTCGACCACCAGCCGCCCACCGAGCACAGCGAGCTTGCCGTGGAGCGTGGCCGTGGTTTCGGTGGCGTTGATGGGAACTCGCTCGACCAGCAGCATGTCGCCGGTGTCGAGCCCGGCGTCCATCTGCATGATCGTGACACCGGTTTCGGCGTCCCCGGCTTCGATCGCGCGATGAATGGGCGCAGCGCCGCGCCAGCGAGGCAACAAGGAGGCATGAATGTTGAGGCATCCAAGCCGCGGCGCGTCGAGCACCCATTGCGGAAGGATCAGGCCGTACGCAGCGACGACCATCACGTCGGCCCGCGCTGCGTCGATCAGGGACTGCACCTGCACCGCATCGTCCGGAAATTTACCGTCCAGGCGCAGGCTGCGCGGCTGTGCCACTGGCATGCCGTGTTCCAACGCGAAGCGCTTTACCGGCGAAGCCTGCAATTTCATACCGCGCCCGGCCGGGCGGTCTGGCTGCGTCAGCACCAGCGCTATGGCAAACCCGGCGGCATGCAGCCGCTCCAAGGCCACGCGGGCAAACTCGGGCGTACCCGCGAAGATCACACGCACGTTGTTGAAATCAGTCCTAGTTTCGATCGTTGGGCGTGTTGACGAATTCCATACCGGGGTGCGCGCGCTGCACCACGTTGCGCTCGTCCACGTACACGTGATAGAACATATCGCTGTTCGCGGTGTCGCGCCAGCGGTAAGTCATGACCGGGCCGCGCCAGCTGGCCACCGCGTCAATCCATGCGGGCCGGCCGAACTCGCGCTCCACATCATCGCGCGTCCATCCCGGCTGGATGCGGTGGAAATTGCCTTCCGTCAGCACCTGGCGGGCCAGGACCACCTTGCCGCCGGCATCGAGATCGACCATCCACGCGTGCTGGCCCACGGGTTGCAGGGAATATTGCAGACGCTCGCCGCCCGAAGGCAGCGCCACCACGCGCTGGGGCGGCCCCATGCGGGTGATCACGGCGCTACGCGGACTGCCGGGCGGGATGTCGTAGCCTGCGAATGGGTTACCGGCGCAGCCGGCAAACAAGATGGCCATGCAGGCCGCCGAGATCAGTGTACGCATAGGGGTCTGCCGCGGGGAGTTCAAGCGCGAACCGTGTCGCGCCGCGCCTTCAGCATCTTGGTCTTGATGCGGTTGCGCTTGAGCGGGGACAGGTATTCGACGAACACCTTGCCCAGCAGGTGATCCATCTCGTGCTGTATGCAAATCGCCAACATGCCGTCGGCGTCGATCGTGCGCGAGCGGCCTTCTGCGTCGAG
>JBKJTX010000168.1:0-2613 GCA_046590315.1 Ramlibacter sp.
CGTTGGAGGCAATGAAGGACTCCTTCGTCAATCCAGCCGTGATACCTGGAGTGAACCATGTCATTCCGTCTCTCGCCCAGCTCTCGCAGTTCAACCATCAGCTTGTGAAACTCGGCCTTGGACGCCGGCTCTGTGTTGGTGCGCAGATCAACGAAGCGGGCAAACAGCACGTCGGCAGTGTTCAAGCGTTTGCTGTACTCAAGGTCGTTGGCCAAGATCAGGGTGACCTCGCTATCACCTCCGGCAAGCAGTTCGAGCAAGTCGTTCACTGCACCCTCCAGGTGCTGGAAATTGACGATGAATAGCCCGAGCTGGTGATAAGCGGTGGGGTGGGACATGCGGCCCTTGCTTCGTCTTACGGGTTCAGCGCCCAATCTCGATCAGCTCGATGTCCTTCTTCAGCAAGTCGTTGATCAGGGTGGACAGCTCCACCCCCTTGGCGCTGGCCAGGGCTGCGAGCCGGTCCTGCACCTGGCGCTCCAGATACACCGGCAAATGCAGCTGTGCGCCGGCCTGGTGGAACTTGCCGCGCTTGCCGCCGGAGAAATCAATCTCGGCGGGCATGTCGTCGTCGTGGGGTGTGGTCTGGTTCATGGTGATTCCCTTACCGGGGTTCGTCTTCATACTGTTGCCGCTCGCGCCGGGTGCTTCCCGCGCCGAGATGTCCTGTCCGCATACCGCGTTCGCCACTTGATAGCGCCTGAAGGGGTCTTTTTTTTGATGAATTCGCCGCCGGCCCCACCTCTGACCGCTCCGACGCGGTAAATGCGCTATTTTCGTGCGCGCCGGCTGCCTAATTATTAAGCAATCCAGCTTCAGGCCAAAGCATTCTTCCGATGCAGACAGCGACCAAAGTGCGAGTTTGCGCCGACGAGCCAGCTATTTGTCTAGCAGGGACCATAGAACCCCACCAATGCGTCATGGACGCCGGCGTGGCGCAGCCCTTGGGCATGAGCGAGCCTGACCTCGGCCATCGTCTTTTGCCAAGCCTCTTCGGGCTTCAGGCCGGCCAGCCCTTGATGGGGGCGAACGCTGTTGTGAAAGTGACCAAACTTGTTGAGCGTCGTTTGCAGTGGGGCAGCCGTCTTAAATCGAAACTGGCGCATCGCCTGCTTCAGCGTTCCCCAGCCTTCAACGCGCCCGTTGTGCCAGGGCTGGTGTGCGGACCTCGGCGATGCTGGATGCCAAGCGCCCTGAGCGTCATGCGCCAAATCGCGCTGGTGAACATAGACTCATTGTTCGTTCGGACGACCCCTGTCAAGCCCAATCCAGCAAAGGCCAAGTGCAGATGGGCGAGTAGCGTGGGAGCGCATTTGCCAGGTGGCACTTCAGAATCAACAGCTTGCGCGAGCCGACGTCGATGCTGGTCAATACTGTGAAGGTGAAACCCAAGGGCGAGCGGAGCTAGCGAAAGGACGAGGGCGAACCCCCCGGTCTAGGCGATACGGGCCTCCGTCCCCTGGACCGCGACACAGGCGCGCCAAGACTGCCCCCTCTCTTCATGTAAGCTCCCGTCCAGCAAGACTTACAACCCCTTCCGTCACCCGAGGAGAGCCGTCCATGCCCACTGGCGTTCCCGCCGAAACCACGGCGGGTCAAACCCCTGTTGCCGTTGCTGCGGCCCCGGCAAAGAAACTGTTGCGCATCGGCGTTCCCAAGGAAACAGCGGCCGAAGAGAAGCGCGTCGCGACGGTGCCCGACGTGGTGGAGAAGCTAATCAAGCTCGGCTTCGCCGTCGCGGTGGAAAGCGGCGCGGGCGATGCCGCCAACTTTGCGGATGACACCTACCGCGCCGCCGGCGCCGAGATCGTGCCGAGCGCCGCCGACATCTGGGCTACGTCGGACATGGTCTTCAAGGTACGCGCGCCCAGCGTGGAAGAAGTGGGCCAGATGCGCGAGGGGACGATGTTGCTCGGCTTCATCTGGCCGGCCCAGAACCCCGAGCTCATGCAGCAGCTGGCGGCCAAGAAGGCGACCGTGCTCGCGATCGACGCCCTGCCGCGGCAACTCTCGCGCGCCCAGAAAATGGATGCTCTGACGTCGATGGCGGGCATCAGCGGTTACCGCGCCGTCATCGAGGCGGCCAATGCCTTCGACCGATTCTTCAACGGTCAAATCACGGCCGCGGGAAAAATCCAGCCGGCCAAGGTCTTTATCGCCGGTGCCGGTGTGGCTGGCCTTGCCGCCATCGGCACGGCCGCCAACCTGGGCGCGATCGTGCGTGCCAACGACACGCGCGCCGAAGTCGCCGACCAAGTGACCTCGCTCGGCGGCGAATTCGTCAAGGTGGAGTACGAAGAAGAAGGCGGAGGCGCCGGCGGCTACGGCAAGGTCATGAGCGAGGGCTTCCAGCAAGCCCAGCGCGAGATGTATGCCAAGCAGGCCAAGGACGCGGACATCATCATCACGACGGCGCTGATCCCGGGCAAGCCGGCGCCCAAGCTCATCACCGCCGACATGGTGAAGAGCATGAAGCCGGGCAGCGTCATCGTCGACATGGCGGGCGAGCAGGGCGGCAACTGCGAACTGACCGAACCCGGACAGGCTGTGGTGCGGCACGGCGTCACCATCATCGGCTACACCGATCTGGTCAGCCGCCTGGCCAAGCAGGCG
>JBKJTX010000375.1:0-3227 GCA_046590315.1 Ramlibacter sp.
TACCGGTGTAGTAGACGACGGTGTAGGTGAAATCCCAAGTCAGGTTACCCCGGGTGGCACCAGCATTCAGCTTGCCAACCCACGAATCGAGCCCGCCTTGGTCGGGTGCGCGGTTGAGCGCGTTCTGGTAGAGCCTCGTGACGAAATCTACATTGGAGATGTAGGAAGGATAAAGCGCGAGAGCTTCAGGGGCACTGGCCAGCATGCTGGTGGCAACCGCGCCGCCGGTTTGGCCCGCGTTAAAATTGGCAGCCCACGTGTTGATGTCGGCTACGCCCGCGGTTCTGCCCATCAGCGTGCCGAACAGTTGGGCCACTTGCGCCTTGTACGCCGAGTTGTAAGCCGCGTCAGTCGGGGTCTTGGTTGCGCTGGCTGCGTCGAAATTTGCGGCAGCCGTGTTGTAGGTGGCAGTGGCTTGTGTGGCCAGCGGTGCCGCATAGCCTGCAACGGCGTTGGCGAGATACCGGCGCGAGCTGACCGAGAGGCTGTCCGTGCTCGTGGACGACGATGTCGTGTTCAGGATGTTCATCGCCACCAGCCCGCGTGACGCGCCGCCGGCCAACTGCTGCCTCCAGCTGCTGAGCCCGCTGGCGTCCACGGCACGGCCCAGGGCGTTGACATAGATCGCGCTGATGAATTCGTCGTCGGTCATGCCGACAGGAAAGTTCGACCTGACCGCCGCCGTATTCAGCATTTGGTTGGCTACCGCCTCTGCGGTCGTGCCATTGCGTATGTTCACCCAGTTGTTCAGCGCGGTCAGAGAGGGTGCCACGGTGTACAGCGCCGCATACAGCCGCAAGATTTCCAAACGATAGTTGGCCGTGGCGGTCGAATTGGCGGTATTGGCCGCCGTCGTCGCGGCATTGGCAGCAACACGCGCTTGGCCCGCTGCGGTCGTCGAGGTGGCTGCCGTTTGCGCTGCATTCGAAGCTGCTGTCGTGGCCGTGGATGCGGCGCCGGTACCTTCCGCCGCCCGGGCGCCGTCGATTTGCGCCTGCACGTACGCGGTTGCGACGGACGTATCGGTGTCTGTTGCTTTTGCAGCCACGTTCTTCGCTATCGTCACGTCGTTTCCGCCGAGGCAGGCGTATGCGAGCGATACCGCCACTTTGTTGTTGAAACGCTTTTGCGATTTGAAGCCTTCCGGATCGGTGCCGGAATAGGTGGTGACGTTGGTCAGCAGGTCGATGAAGACCTGCCCCTTCGCGTCGGCCGTGGTTGAGGCGTTGGCTTTGACCAGCTCCTGCGTCCAGTACGCAATGCCGGCGGTGTCGGTCGTGGTGCGGCCCAGCGCCTGGCTGTAAATGCGCGTGATCACGGCGCCTTCGAGGCCGTTGTCGGGCAGGGTGTAGTTGTCTACTGCGGCCGCGCCCGTCCCTCGGGCCTTGTACATGTCTTCCGCAATGCCCGCGAGACCGCGCGTCTGCAAGAGCCTCACCCACTCGTTCATCCCGGTGACTTCAGGCGCGCGGTTGAAAAGCAGCACGTACAGTTGGGCCACGCGCAGCTGCGCCGGACCGGGGGGAACCGCCCGCAAAAGCGTGCCGGCGGCGTCCAGCGCGGAAGCTTGCGCGCTCGCCAGACTGGCGAGCGAGATGCCCGCGGCGGCCTGATCGGCGATTGCCTTGGCGGCGGCCACCGCCTGCATTGCAGTGGACGTGGCCGTGATATTGGCAAGCACGGAGCGCGCCATTTCGGCGTCCGTTTTGTGAAGGTCCGCGGCGTAGGCCAGGCCCACTGCCACCTTGTTTTTGAACAGAAGCTGTGACGTGATGGCCGCGCTGTCGGTGCCGCTGTAGCCGTCGATGTCGGCCATCATGTCTACGAACACCTGGCCCCTGCCGTCCGCACCGGCCGCACCGGCCAGCGCGTTGACCCACCTGTTCAGCGTCGCGGTGTCGGGCGTGCGCCCCAGGGTGTCGGTATAGATCTTGGTGACGAGCTGCGCATTCGTGATGCCGGTGGCGTAGTAGTTGAGGAACACGCCGGAGTCGTACATCATCCTCGCGACGCTCGCCAGGCTCGAGCCTTTGTCCAACCGGTCAACCCAGAAGTTGAGGCCGCTCAACACTGTCGTGCTATCGGTGTACTCCGGCGCGCGGTTAAAGAGCAAGACGTAGAGGCCCGCCACCTGGCGCTGGTACAGCGACTGCTTCGCCGCGCGCAAGCCGGTCGTCGTGCTGGTGGCCGTGACACTGGTCAGCACGGAGATGGCATCCGAAAGCCGATAGCCGCCGTCATCGATGGCGAACGCCATCGCGACTGCCAACTTGTTCGCAAACAGACTCCGGGCAGTCGCGCCCAAGGTGTTTGTGCCGGCATACGCCATCGTGGCATAGACGATGTTGGCGATGACCTGGCCGCGGGTGGTGCCGGCGACGAGTTGTGCGACCCAGTCTCCAATTTCTTCGTCGGTGACCTGCGAAGGACTGGCTGCGTAGTCACGGCCCAGTACGACTTTGTAGACGGTCTTGATGAATAGCGTGTTGTCGCTGCCGGTACCGGCGTAGATCGAAGCCGGGGCGCCGGGCAGCGGATCGGCGTTGTACAGCTCCTGCGCGATCGAGCCGAGCGTGGCTTGGCCGCTTTGAATGCGCGCGACATAGTTCAGCAGACTCGCCGTGTCGGGCGCCCGATTGCGCACCGCCACAAACAGCTGGGCCACCTGGCTGCGCAACAACGGCGCGGTAGCCATCATGACGCCGTCGTCGTACTTCGCCGACGCTTCACCGGGCTTTTGCATCCAGACCTGGTATTCGTACTTGGCTTCGGCCAGATTGCGCGCGTCGAACATCACTGCGTCGCCGAAACGCGCCAACTGGCTTGCGGCGATCCATGTGGAGGCGCCGACCGCCCGGTATGACAGGCTATAGGTCGTATTTGCATCGGCCGGCGCGTCGATTCGCAGAAAGCTGCCGAAGTCCCCCATGGCGTCACGGTCCACAAGCAGTGCCCAGTCGCCGTGAATGTCTTTTTTGGAAACGCGTACGCGCAAGATGCTCTCGACTGCCGCCTTGTTGTCCCAGGACAGCGCAAACCCATCGAGCGCCTGGTCGGCGGAGAGGTCGCGGGTGACGACCACCGGGTAGCCGCCGTCTACGCTGCGATAGGTGAGTTCGGCGCGCACGTCGCCTGCGCCCAGGCCGGCGAGCGACATCCAGGTGAGGTTGACCGTGTTGGTGCCGAACCAGTCATAGACCTCGGTGTTCTGGCTGTCGTAGTGCGAA
>JBKJTX010000403.1:0-4306 GCA_046590315.1 Ramlibacter sp.
CTCCACGGCTTCGACGGCTTTCTCCACATTGCCGCCCAGCACAATGTCGGTGCCGCGGCCCGCCATGTTGGTGGCGATGGTGATCATCTTGGAGCGACCGGCCTGCGCGACGATATCGGCCTCACGCGCATGCTGCTTGGCATTGAGCACCTGATGCGGCAGGTCTTCTTTCACCAGCAGCTGGTCGATGATTTCCGAGTTCTCGATCGAAGTCGTGCCGACAAGCACGGGCTGGCCCCGTTGGTAGCACTCGCGGATGTCCTTGATTGCGGCCTCGTACTTCTCACGCGTGGTCTTGTACACGCGGTCCAGCGCGTCTTCGCGGTGGCTCGGCCTGTTGGGCGGGATGACCATGGTCTCCAGGCCGTAGATTTCCTGGAATTCGTAGGCTTCGGTGTCCGCCGTGCCGGTCATGCCGGACAGCTTGGCGTACAGGCGAAAGTAGTTCTGGAACGTGATCGACGCCAGCGTCTGGTTCTCGGCCTGGATCTGCACGCCTTCCTTGGCTTCCACAGCCTGGTGCAGACCATCGCTCCAGCGGCGGCCCGACATCAGGCGGCCGGTGAATTCGTCGACGATGACCACTTCGCCTTCCTGAACCACATAGTGCTGGTCCCGGTGGTAGAGATGGTTGCCGCGCAGAGCAGCCATCAGATGGTGCATCAGCTGGATGTTGGCCGGGTCGTAGAGCGTCGCGCCTTCGGGAATCATTCCCAGGTTGAAGAGGATGCGTTCTGCGCTTTCATGGCCTTGTTCGGTGAGGAAGACCTGATGGCTCTTTTCGTCCAGCGTGAAGTCGCCGGGCTTGGTGATGCCTTCGCCGGTGCGCGGATCGGCTTCGCCTTCCTGCTTGGACAAAAGCGGAACGACTTTGTTCATCGCGATGTACAGGTCGGTGTGGTCTTCGGCCTGGCCGCTGATGATCAGCGGCGTTCGAGCCTCGTCGATCAGGATCGAGTCGACCTCGTCGACGATCGCGTAGTGCAGGCCGCGCTGCACCCGGTCCGCGACTTCGTAGACCATGTTGTCGCGCAGGTAGTCGAAGCCGAACTCGTTGTTGGTGCCGTGGGTGATATCGCAGCGGTAAGCGGCCTGCTTCGCATCGCGCGGCATGTTCGGCAGGTTCACCCCCACCGTCAGGCCGAGGAAGTTGTACAGCTTGCCCATCCACTGCGCGTCGCGATTGGCCAAATAGTCGTTCACCGTCACGACGTGAACGCCCTTGCCCAGCAGCGCGTTCAGGTAAACCGGCAAGGTGGCCGTGAGCGTCTTGCCTTCGCCGGTGCCCATTTCGGCAATTTTGCCGTTGTGCAGCGCCATGCCGCCTTGCAGCTGGACGTCGAAGTGGCGCATCTTCAAAACGCGTTTGGACCCTTCTCGCACGACTGCGAACGCTTCGGGCAGCAGGTCGTCGAGCGCCTCACCCTGGGCCACACGGGCCTTGAACTCCTCGGTCTTGGCGCGTAGCTCGTCGTCGGCGAGCTTTTCGAATTGCGGTTCCAGTGCGTTGATGCGCTCGACCACCTTGCGGTATTGCTTCAGCAGGCGGTCGTTACGGGAACCGAAAATTTGGGTGAGGAGATTCTTGGCCATGAATGCGGTGCTGCCTTGCCGGGCCGGTATGGCCTGCAGGGCGGCGCAATCCTAGTTGTTGTCAGGAAGAAATGGGGCTGCCACCCGCCAAAGCAATAGCCGGCGCGGGCAGCAAAGCTGGGGATTTTACCTGGGGGAAGACGCTTGGAGCGGCGACGCGCCCCCGGCCCTTGCCACCCGACCCGCGGCCACGTCCCGGCCGGCGGCCAGAAACTTTTGCGGATCCTGGGGCACCCCCTGCAGCATCACCTCGAAATGAAGGTGCGGACCGGTCGAGCGGCCGGTGGTGCCCACATCGGCGATCTTCTGGCCACGCTTGACCAGGTCGCCCTGCTTCACCCAGACCTTGGACGCGTGCGCGTAGCGGGTGATGAGGTTGTTGCCATGATCAACTTCGACCATGTGGCCGTAGGCCGGATGCACTTCCTGCGTCACGACCACACCGCCCGCTGCGGCGAGGATGGGCGTGCCGGGCTCGGCCTGGAAATCCAGCCCGCTGTGCAGCGCCGAGCGGCCGGTGAAGGGGTCGATGCGCCAGCCGAACGCCGAGCCCACGTGGCCGGCTTTGACGGGTTGCTGGGTCGGCACCATCAGGTTGCGGATCTTCTGGTCGAAGAGGCGCGACTCCATGAGCGTCATGAGGTCGCTGCTGTGGCCGCTGACCTTATCAAGATCGGACAGCGTGGCATTCAGCTCTTCCATAGAGAGCGGCCGGCCGGAGATGAGCGCACCCCCTTGGCCCGGAACCATCCGGATGTCGGCGGGGTTCAGGCCCGCCAGTCCCGAAACGCGTTCGCCCAGCGCTTCCAGCTGAACCATCTTGGCCTGCATCTCGCCCAGCCTGCGCGCCATGGCGTCGATGTTCTCCCGCATGAAGCGGTCACGCTGCTCGGACTCGTCCTTGACGACCAGCTTCACCAGCGTGCCGACCACCGGCCAGCCTTCGCGGGCCCCCTTCAGGAACACCCAGTGGTACATACCGGCGGCGGACAGCATGAGCAGGAGCGAGAGGCCCATCAATGCCATGACAAGTTTGGTGCCGCTCAGGTGAATGGCCTGGCTTCGGGCCAGAGACGCATCCGTGATAATGAAATGCACTGCTATACCTCACGATCCCGCATTCATGAACCGTCGCCTGCACCCTGTCACGCTGCAGCAGGCAGCAGATGAGTCGCCCACATTGGCGAAGCTGGCACAGCTCGCGCGTGAATCGGGCGAACGGCTCAAAGCGGTCGAATTGTTAATTCCATCCTCGCTGCGTTCCGCCGTGAAGGCCGGGCCGATCGATGAGACCGCCTGGTGCCTGCTGGTGGACAGCAACGCCGCGGCCGCGAAGTTAAGGCAGGTGCTTCCCGCCTTGATAGCTCATCTGTGCGACCGGGGTTGGCAGGTTACCTCAATTCGCCTTAAGGTCCAACTACCCGAAAAGTAAGCAGTTGCGAACCTGCCTAGGCATGCCAGGCCGAAAAGAATGGTGCCGATTGTCGGATTCGAACTGACGACCTACCGCTTACAAGGCGGTTGCTCTACCCCTGAGCTAAACCGGCAAAAGAAAATGATTTTAAGCGCGGCGTCACTTCACGCGCTTGAGCGCGGGGCGGGGGCCGCTGGGCGGGCGCGGGGGCTCGCCGTCGGGACCGACGTCGGAGGCCGGCGGCTCTTGAGAGACGAGCTGCACCACCTTCGTATCATCGTCGCCGTGCGAGCCGGCAGCCGGTACGCTCGACAAGGGTGAAGTCTTTGGCAAATCTTCAGCGGTGCCGCTGGTGACCGGCACCGGAAACGCCATGCCCTGCCCATTCTCGCGCGCATAGATCGCGATCACGCGGCTCACCGGAACCATGATCTCGCGCGCCGTGCCGGCGAACCTCGCCTTGAACTCGATGAACTCGTTGCCGAGCTTCAACGACGACGTCGCATCAAAACTGATGTTCAGCACAATTTCGCCGTTTTTCACATACTCCCGCGGCACCTGCACAGAGTCGTCGACCAGCACTGCGACATAGGGCGTCAACCCGTTGTCCGTGCACCAGTCGTAGAGGGCGCGGATCAGGTAAGGGCGGGTGGACGTGGATTCGAGTGCGTTCATGCTTTACGCGGATTCCCAGCGTTTGATTCCTGCGCTATTTGCGCATCACCTTTTCGGACGGCGTGAGCGCCTCGATGTAGGCCGGTCGCGAGAAGATGCGCTCCGCGTACTTCAGGAGCGGCGCGGCGTTCTTGGACAGCTCGATGCCATAGTAGTCCAGGCGCCACAGCAGAGGGGCGATGGCCACGTCGAGCATAGAGAAATTGTCGCCGAGCATGTACTTGTTCTTGAGGAACACCGGGGCCAACTGGGTCAGGCGATCACGGATGTGCGAACGTGCCTTTTCCAACGCCTTCTCGTTGCTCTTGGCGGCCCGCGACTCAAGCGTGCTCACGTGCACAAATAGCTCCTTCTCAAAGTTGAGCAGAAACAGGCGAACGCGCGCGCGATCGACCGGATCGCCGGGCATCAATTGCGGATGCGGGAAGCGCTCGTCAATGTACTCGTTGATGATGTTCGACTCATACAGGATCAGGTCGCGCTCGACCAGAATGGGCACCTGCCCATACGGGTTCATGACGTTGATGTCTTCCGGCTTGTTGTAGAGGTCCACATCGCGGATCTCGAAGTCCATCCCTTTCTCGAACAAAACGAATCGGCAACGATGGGAAAAAGGGCAGGTGG
>JBKJTX010000300.1:0-4090 GCA_046590315.1 Ramlibacter sp.
GCCCGTGTCTGCACACGAAGCACTGTTGGCGCTTCCGGAGCCAGCGCACTGGCGCGCGCAAGTGCAGCGATCGCTTCGGCGTCCTCCTTGCATAAGAGTAAAACGTGCGCGAGAAGCGCCAGGGCCTCGGCGTTTGCTGCATGGGTCTCAAGCCATGCTCGCAGCAACTTGGCGGCTTCCGCGTAGCGACCGCTTTCTCTCAGCTTCTCTGCCTCCGAAATTTGAGGGTCGCCCGGTACGGGCTGGCGCTCAATAGCGTGCGGCAGCGAAGGTTCGCCGGGCTTGGGAATATTCGGCATTTGTTCCAACAGTTATGGGGCTACTTTAACGTCCCGGCAGAGGCGTTTTGAGCTGCGGACTCTGTCGTTCAGGACTCAGTCGGCCAAGGATCCTGATGCACGCGCCCGTACGGAATGCCACGCCCGTAGTCACAAGTTGGGTCTTCGTCGGCGAGCGCACCAACGCCTTGCGTACCGATCAGCGCGAACAACTGTTCAATCTGCTTGACGCCCGCATCAGGAACCCCCTCACCCCAGCCCTCTCCCCCGAGGGGGAGAGGGCGCCGACTCAGAGCGACACGGCTTCCCTCGCAAATACCTCACCCCGCAGCGAATGCGAATTCGTCCCCGTGATTCGCACATTCACCATCTGCCCGACGAGCCGGGATTGCCCCTCGAAGTTCACCATCCGGTTGCACTCGGTTCGCCCGGCGAGTTCGGCAGCGTTCTTGCGCGACGGGCCTTCCACCAGGATGCGCTGCACAGTGCCCACGCGGCTTTCACTGATGCGACGCATGTTGTCCTGGATGGCCGCCTGGACCTGCTGCAGGCGCGCCAGCTTGACTGAATGGGGCGTGTCATCGGCCAGCGCCGCGGCGGGCGTGCCGGGCCGGGGGCTGAAGATAAAGCTGAAGCTGTTGTCGTAGCCGACATCGTCGATCAGCTTCATCAGCTTCGCAAAGTCCTCATCGGTCTCGCCTGGAAAGCCGACGATGAAATCGCTCGACATCGCCATGTCGGGACGGATCGCGCGCAGCTTGCGTACCGTGCTCTTGTATTCCATGGCGGTGTAGCCGCGCTTCATCGCCATCAGGATGCGGTCGCTGCCATGCTGCACGGGCAGGTGCAAATGGTTCACCAGTTTCGGGATCCGGGCGTACGCCTCGATCAGTCGCGGCGTGAACTCGTTGGGGTGGCTGGTGGTGTAGCGGATGCGTTCGATGCCGGGAATGTCGGCTACATATTCCAACAACAGCGCGAAATCAGCGATCTGCGCACTCGTGCCGGTCTTTGATTCGTTGTCGCCCATCTTGCCGCGATAGGCATTCACGTTCTGGCCGAGCAGCGTTACTTCCTTCACGCCCTGGTCGGCCAGGCCCGCCACTTCGACCAGCACATCTTCGAACGGGCGTGAGACTTCCTCGCCGCGGGTGTAGGGGACCACGCAATAGCTGCAGTATTTCGAGCAGCCTTCCATGATGCTCACGAACGCCGTGGCGCCCTCGACGCGGGCGGGCGGAAGGTGGTCGAACTTCTCGATCTCGGGAAAGCTGATGTCCACCTGGGGCTGCATCAGCCGATCGCGCTCGCGCAGCAATTCGGGCAGGCGGTGCAAGGTCTGCGGGCCGAACACGACGTCCACATAGGGCGCTCGCTCGATGATGGCCGCGCCTTCCTGGCTCGCCACACAGCCGCCCACGCCGATCAACACGCCTTTTTTCTTGAGGTGCTTGACGCGGCCTAGATCGCTGAAGACCTTCTCCTGCGCTTTCTCGCGCACCGAGCAGGTGTTAAAGAGGATCAGATCGGCCTCGTCGACGTTTTGCGTCGGCTCGTAACCTTCTGCCGCGCGCATCACATCGACCATCTTGTCCGAGTCGTACTCGTTCATCTGGCACCCGAAGGTCTTGATGAAAATCTTCTTCACTGGCGCCGCCTAACGTCGCAAGCCGAAGATCAGTGCCAGAAGTTCAGCGAAACGTTGTGCGCCGTTGCTGCCCCCACCCGAACCGCCGAGCTGGCTGTATTCGTCGGGCGTCAGCATCCATACCTCGTGCACCAGACCGGCCGAGTCTCGCTTGTAGACCACTGGAAGCGTCTTGCCGACCAGGCCGCCGGACAGCGCCATCATGTTGTTGAGATCGCGGATACGCGCGCCGGGCGACAGGCGGTCGGGTTTGCCGTCCAGCGTGATTTCCGGCGGAGCCGTGACGACCATCCGGCTCAGCACGACGTCCTTGGGGGGTTCACGAATGATTCCCTGCGCGGATGCGGGCGAGAGCGAAAGAAGCCATAACCCGGCCGATGCGGCGCAAATGAAAAGCGCTCGGCGGGCCCGAGATTCGAGGCAGCGGTTCATGGTTTAGATCCAGAGGCTGTCATAAGGGACGAGGGCGCCTGTGCGCACCTCGGGGCGTGCAGCCATCTTAACAAAGCGACACAGCAGGAGCCAACGGAATGTCACTGCTGAGCAACACAAGCGAGGGCGTGCCCGCTAAAGTAAAGTCCTCATTCACCAGGGAGGTATCCATGCTTTCGATTCTCGGCACCATCGTTGTTGGCTTCATCGTCGGCCTGATCGCACGCGCCGTAAAGCCGGGCGACGATCGGATGGGCTTGATCATGACCACGCTGCTGGGCATCGCCGGCGCTTTCATCGCACGCTATGTGGGTGCCGCCATGGGTTGGTACCAGGCGAACGAGCCGGCGGGATGGATCGCGTCGGTGGTCGGTGCCGTGATCCTGCTCTTCATCTATGCGCTGGTCACGCGCGGCCGCGGACGCGACAAGGTCTGAACGCAGCGCTCACATGAAAAAAGGCCCGCTGCGGGTGCAGCAGGCCTTTTTCCTTGGATCTGGTGGCTGACAACCGTATTGCCAAGCATTGAACAGCCAAGGGAGGAAAAACCCCACGTCGTGCCCGCTGATAAAACAAGCGAGAATCGACATATGGCTCAGATTGACGGCTCGCTCACGCGAGCGGCAAAAAAGAAGGCGGCTTCGGCTCGGGAGAAGGCGAAACTTGCTGAGGGCGAACTTGTGGCTGCGAACGCGGACTTGCGGGACGCCATTGACGAGTCGTCGGCGAAGGTCAAACGAGCTCATACACGCACGCAAGTGGCCGAGAAGGCTGTCTCGGAAGCAGCCCAGGAGATGGAGGTTGTCGAGGTGCTGCTTGATGTCGCTGAGGGGGGCACCAAGCCCGATTTGCCCGGTCCCAAAACCTTGGAATAAGCGCGAGCTGAACGGGGATGCGACGCATCAGTCCGGAACGGCGGAATGGTGTTGGTCATGGCCCACACGGGCGAGTTGGAGGTTGTCGCCACTGCTTGGACCACCGGCCTTAGAAGTACAAAACCCGCCGGAGCGAGGCCCCAAGCGGGTTTCAGTTGTTTTGGTGGCGCTTCACGGATTCGAACCGCGGACCTGTGGATTATGATTCCATCGCTCTAACCGACTGAGCTAAAGCGCCGTTGGCGCGCTGGGTTCCGCGCCGAGCCCTCAATTATATAAGACCGCGCCCTTACTGGTGCTTGAACTGCGCCTTGCGCTTGTTGACGAAGGCGTCCATGCCTTCTTTCTGGTCAGTGGTCGCAAAGAGTGCGTGGAACAAGCGGCGCTCGAACATCACACCGTCGGAAAGGCCACTCTCAAAGGCGCGATTCACCGATTCCTTGGCCGCCATCACCGCGATCTGCGAAAAGTCGCAGATGACGAGCGCTGCGCCCAGCGCCTCGTCCATCAGTTTTTCCAGCGGCACGACGCGGCTCACCAAGCCCGAACGCTCGGCTTCGGCGGCGTCCATCGTGCGGCTGGTCAGGATCATGTCCATCGCCTTGGCCTTGCCGACCGCGCGCGGGAGGGGCTGCGTGCCGCCGGCGCCGGGCATGATGCCCAGCTTGATCTCGGGCTGGCCGAACTTGGCGTTGTCGGCGGCGATGATGAAGTCGCACATCATCGCGAGTTCGCAGCCGCCGCCCAACGCAAAGCCGCTCACGGCAGCGATCACCGGCTTGCGGATGCCGCGAGCGGCTTTGCGTTGGGCGGCGGCTGCGAACTCCCGATGATGTGCGACTTCATCATCGCCGCCG
>JBKJTX010000383.1:0-19407 GCA_046590315.1 Ramlibacter sp.
GCATGGGCTGCAGCAACTCCCACTGGATCGGGAGGCGGTTCTTGCTGTAGCCATTGGCCGCCATGAAGGCCACGTCCGCGTTCCGAGGCACGCTGAAGTTGAGGTTGGGCTTGGTGCTCTGGCCGTATCGCAGGCCGGGCTTGGCCCATTCCATGCCGGACAGGTTGGTGCCCATCGCGGCGCCGCCGGCGATCGGGGCTGGGGCGGGTGCCGGCGAGGGAGCGGGTGAAGGAGCGGGTGTGGGTGCCGGTGCCGGAGCTGGGGTCGGAGCAGGCGTGGGGACGGGAGTGGGAGCGGGAGTGGCTTTGGGCCTGCGTACTCTGATCGCCGCATAGACACCGCCGGCAACGGTGGCGCCAGTGACTCCGGCAATCTTCGAAAATTCACGTCTTTGCATGGTACTTCTTCATCCGAATGTAAAAACGACCGCAACCGCAGGCCGGCTCGAAAGACGTCTCATCGGATTTGTGCGAGACGCGGCTGCCGATGAGTTTTGAAGCTAAACCTTGAACTGGTGAACTGTTGAGCAACAATCCCAAGCTGAGCCGTTGCGCGAATGGTAGTAGGACGTGGACTACACGGCCAGTAGGCAATGTCCCACGAAAAGTAAGCGAAGGGCCTCGATTTTTACAAATGCTGAGCTTGGTTCACCGCTCAGAGTTGAGCCGATGCTTCACACGCGCGCAGCTCAGCGAACTGAGCACAAGGCGCTCCAACGCTAGCTCAACGGTGGGATTGGGGAACGTCATACGCCGCGTTGCAAGCTCAAGCTCATGCACAAGAGTGGTTGCCCTGATCTCGGGTGCACAAGGTCGGCGCGTGCCGCAAAACTTACGAACTGACTTATATCGGCTTTATTGTTTACGTTCGACGCGGGAATTAGTCACACGCAATCTTTCACGTAGCGATGCTGAACCGCGATTCCGCAGGGGGGCGACCATGTAGGACGTAGCCGCAAACAGTTCAGGTTGGTGCACACGGGCCTCGCATCGCGACAGAATTTCGGCATGTCGTTGTTCCATCGCTCCATCTCCCACCGATTCGCCGCCGCGCTCGCCCTGGCCGCAGGGGTCTGCACCGCGCTCGGCCAAACTGCTGTCACGCCCCGTCCTCGCGTGCCCCAAGCGTGCACTGCCGTCACGTCACAGACCTGCGCCACTGCGCAGAACCTGGGGCGCGGGATCAACATGGGCAACATGCTCGATGCGCCGCGCGAAGGCGATTGGGGCGTGAAGCTGGACCCCGCTTACATCGACAAGGTCGCGGGGAGTTTCACTACCGTGCGGCTCCCCGTGCGCTGGAGCAATCACGCCACCCCCACCGCCGACGCCACCATCGATGAAGAGTTTGCGAAGCGGGTGGACCAAGCGGTGGACGGACTGCTTGCCAAGGGCGTTTACGTCATCCTCAACGTGCATCACTACAGCCAGCTATCGGGCGACTCGCTGCACCCCAACGAGTTCGCCGTGGACCCGTCGGTGCTGGAGATCCGGCTGGTGAACCTCTGGCGCCAGATCGCCACCCGCTACAAGGACCGCTCGCCCAAACTCATCTTCGAATTACTGAACGAGCCCCACGGACGGCTCGATGGCGAGCCGTGGAACGCATTGGGGGCGCAAACGCTGTCCGTTGTGAGGGCGACCAATCCAACGCGCGCCGTGCTCTTCGGACCCGGTGGTTGGAACGCTATCGGAGAACTGCCCAAGCTCAAACTGCCCAACGACCGCAACCTCATCGTCTCCATCCACAACTACGATCCATTTCCTTTCACGCACCAGGGCGTCGAGCATCTGGCCAAGCCCTTCCCCGTCGGCGCAACTTGTTGCGACGCTGGCCAGCGCAAGACGCTGACCGATGCGCTGGAGTCTGCACGCCAGTGGAGCCAAACGCATGGCTACCCCTTGCACCTGGGCGAATTCGGCGCCTTCGAAAAGGCGGACATGAAATCGCGCGAAACCTACACGCGCATGGTGCGCGACGAGGCCGAGCGGCGCGGTATCGGCTGGACGTACTGGGAATTCGCGTCGTCATTCGGCGTGTATTCCCCGAAAACGGGCACCTGGGTTGAGCCCATTCGCCGGGCGTTGCTGGACTAGCTCTGTGTGGACGAGGCCTTCCTGAAATGAGCAGTACACGGGCCGTTTTCATTGGCAGCGGGAGCTTACTGATCCAATGCGCGCAGGCGTGGCGCGATGCCGGCCATGAGATTGCGGCTATTGCCAGCCGCAGCCGCGAAATCATCGATTGGGCGCAAGCGAACGGCTTGCACTGTCAGCAGTTTGATTCGACGTCCGGTATCGAGCTGCCGGACGCTGCGTTCGGGTATCTGTTCAGTATCGCGAACCTCGAACTCCTGCCGGCGCAGATTGTGTCGCGCGCCACCCAATTTGCGCTCAACTTCCACGACGGCCCGCTGCCAAAGTACGCGGGTCTCAACGCGCCGTGCTGGGCGCTGATGGCGGGCGAAACCGAACACGGCGTCACGTGGCACGAAATGACACAGCGGGTAGACGCCGGGCGAATCGCACGCCAGGCTCGCTTCGCAATCTCCGACAGCGACACTGCACTCAGCCTCAACGCCCGTTGCTACGAAGAAGGCCTCGCAAGCTTCAAGGCGATCGCTCGCGACATCTCCCGCGGCGACCTCATGCTCACGCCGCAATCCGGCGAGCGCAGCTACTTCGGCCGCGACATGCGTCCCGCGTCGCTGGCAACTCTTGACTTCGCGCGGTCGGCGGCGCAGATCGCTGCGCTGGTGCGCGCGCTCGACTTCGGCGGTTACGCCAACCCGCTGGCGCGGACCAAGATCTGGCTGGGCGACGGCGTGCTGCTTGCACGCGGCGCGCGGGTGCTGGACACGCGCTCGGGGGCACAGCCCGGCACCGTTCTGGTAGCCGAGACCGACGTCATCCACATTGCTACGGCAGACGGTGACGTGGCGCTCTCCGGCCTCACCGACGCATCGGGCCGTCCGGCGCCACGGCTGCCCGCACTAGGCGCATTGCTTCCCGCCTTGGACAGCTCTGTGCGCCAGTTGCTGGAAACCGCCGCGCCCCGGGCCGCTCGCGGCGAGCTGCATTGGACTCGCGCTTTCCAGATGGCCGCGCCCCTTGACCTGCCGTATCCCGCCAGGCGATCGACGCGCGCAGCGCCGTCGTGGGTGCGGCAACCCTTGCACGCTCCGGCGCTTGGCGCCCGCAGCGTGGCGGCATTCGCGGCGTGGCTGTGCGCGCTCACGGGCCAGGAGCGATGCTGCTTCATGTACAGCGATGAAACGCTGAGCCAACAGGCGCAAGGCGCGCAGCCGTGGCTTTCGGCGTGGGTTCCGCTGAACTTTTCCGCGCGCGCGGGCGACCAGGCGAAGGCGTTCGCGCAGGCGGTCGAAGCCGCGGTGGATTCGGCAAGGCAGGCCGGCCCCTATCCGCGCGATCTGGTCACGCGGTTGGGTGACCGTCCCGTGCCGCTGGATCGCCTGCACCGCATTGGCGTGAGCCTGAGGGGGGAAACCGCCCTGGCGGGCGCGGAAGTTCTGCTTACCGTGGATGCCTCGGGTCAGAACCTCGAACTCGCCGCGGATGAATCGGTTTACTCACGCGAGACCATCGCAACGATGGCAGCACATCTCGCGCACTGGGTGCGCGCGTTCGAGACGGCTTGCGGCTCTCTCGCCGACATTCCACTCGCACCGAGTGAAGAGGCGCATGCGTTGGCGGGGCTGGATGCCGCTTCGACCGCGGCGATACCGCCAGGATGCGTTCACGAAGCGGTTGCTTTACAGGCGATGCGCACACCGGACCATGCGGCACTGCGCTGGCACGGCCAGGCGATCACTTACGCCGATCTATCGCGCCGGGCGGACACGCTCGCCGCGGCGCTGCTGCACAAAGGTGTGAGAGCGGGTGACGTCGTCGGCCTGTGCGTCGACCGTTCGCCTGAGCTGGTCGTCGGCTTGCTGGCCATCCTGAAAACAGGCGCAGCTTACTTGCCGCTGGACCCGGAGTACCCGTCGGAGCGCATCGCTTTCATGATCGACGATTCACGCACGCCGATCGTCGTGACGACTTCGGCGACCGCCAAGACACTCGCAATTGCCCAAGAGAAAATATTCGCAATCGATGCGTTGCCTGCGCAAGCAGCCACCGACGAGGCGCCCCTACCACGTGTCGACGCCGCAAGCCCGGCTTACCTCATCTACACCTCGGGCTCCACCGGGCGGCCGAAGGGCGTGGTGGTGACCCACGCCAACGTGATGAATTTCTTCGCGGGCATGGACGAGCGCATTCCGCACGAGCCGCCGGGCCGCTGGCTGGCCGTGACCAGCCTGTCCTTTGACATCTCGGTGCTGGAACTGTGCTGGACGCTGGCGCGTGGCTTCACCGTGGCGTTGCACTCCAACACGACGCAGACGCCGGTCCGCGCTGGGCCGGAATTCAGCCTCTTCTATTTCGCAAGCGACAACGCGTCCAGCGCGCAGGACCGCTACAAGCTGCTGATGGAAGGTGCGAAGTTCGCCGATCAGAATGGCTTCTCGGCGATCTGGACGCCCGAGCGTCACTTCCATGCTTTTGGCGGCCTGTACCCGAACCCGGCCGTGACCAGCGCGGCAATCGCCGCCGCCACCACGCGCCTCAAGATCCGCGCCGGCAGCTGCGTGCTGCCGTTGCATCACCCGATCCGCGTTGCGGAGGAGTGGGCTTTCGTCGACAACATCTCGCAAGGCCGTGTCGGTGTGTCGTTTGCTTCCGGCTGGCAGCCGAACGATTTCGTGATTGCGCCGCAAGCCTTCGCCAACCGTAAGAACGAGATGCTCGCCAACATCGATGTCGTGCGCCGCTTGTGGCGTGGCGAGAGCGTGAGCTTTCCCGGCCCACTCGGCAAGCCGGTGGAGGTGCGCACCCTGCCCCGCCCGATCCAGCCGGAGCTCCCCGTGTGGGTGACGGCCGCCGGCAATCCGGAGACATTCGAGCAGGCGGGCCAGATGGGCTGCCACCTGCTCACGCACCTCCTGGGCCAGAACATCGCCGATGTGGCCGACAAGCTGCAGTTGTATCGTAGGGCGTGGCGGCGCGCCGGGCATGCGGGCAACGGCCACGTGACGTTGATGCTGCACAGTTTCGTCGGCCAAGACGAAGAGGAAGTACGCGAGATCGTGCGCGGACCCATGAAGGCGTACCTGCGCAGCTCGGTCGACCTCATCAAGCAGGCGGCCTGGTCGTTCCCCACCTTCGTGCAGCGCGCCGCCGAAAACGGCAGGAGCCCGGTGGAGATCATGGACGCCGCGCCGCTTTCCGAAGACGAGATGGACGCCCTCCTCGAACACGCGTTCTCGCGCTATTGCGGCGCCAGCGCGCTGTTCGGCACACCCGAACGCTGCCTCGCGTTGGTGGGAAAGTTGCGGGACGCCGGCGTCGACGAGATCGCCTGTCTGATCGACTTCGGCATCGCGTCCGACATCGTGCTGGCCCACCTCCATGACTTGAAGCAGGTGATGGACGCATCGCAGTCACTGGCGCCTTCGGTGCAACGCGTTTCGGTGGCCGAGCAGATCGAAGCGCATGAGGCGACGCACTTGCAGTGCACGCCGTCGATGGCCTCCATGCTCATCGCCGATGCGCCCGGCCGAGCGGCCCTGTCGCGGCTTCGCGCGATGATGGTCGGAGGCGAGGCGTTGTCACTCAAGTTGGCGAAGGAACTGCGCGCCTTGCTGCCTGGCGCCCTCCTCAATATGTACGGGCCGACCGAGACCACGATCTGGTCCACCACCTGCGAACTGAAGGAAGTCGGCGAGTTCGTGCCGCTCGGGCGGCCGATTGCCAACACCCGGCTTCGCGTGCGCACGCCCTGGGGCGCCGACTGCCCGGCGCTGGTCCCCGGTGAATTGTCGATTGGCGGCGCGGGCGTTGCACAGGGTTACCACGACCGGCCCGAACTCACGTCCGAGCGTTTCATTCGCGACGCAACGCCGTCGCAGGATCGCCTGTACCGCACGGGTGACTTGGTGCGTCGCCACCCTGATGGCGCGCTGGAATTCCTGGGGCGTATCGATCACCAGGTCAAGCTGCGCGGCCATCGCATCGAGTTGGGCGAAATCGAGAGCGTGCTCGGCCGCCAGCCGGGTGTGAAGGAGGCGGTGGTGGTCGCGCGCGGTGCGACGGCAGACGAGCAACGGCTGGTGGGGTACGTCACGGCGGCGCCGGGCGCGCGGTGCAACGTCGATGTGCTTCGGCAAGCTCTCGCGCGCGAGCTGCCCGAGGTCATGGTGCCGCAAGTGCTGATGGTTCTGCCGGCTCTTCCGCTCACGCCAAACGGCAAAGTCGATCGCCACGGATTGCCCGATCCGGAGCTCGCGTTGGTGCTGCTGCCCGGCGCCGAACCTCAAAGCGAACTCGAGTCCACGATCGCGTCCATCTGGAAGGAAGTGCTGGGGCTGGCGCAGGTCGGCACCACCGACAACTTCTTCGATCTCGGCGGTCACTCGCTGCTGGTTGTCCAGGTGCAGCGCCGCCTGCGCGAGGCCTGCGGGCGCGAGGTGTCGATCACCGACATGTTCCGCCTGCCCACCATTCGCTCGCTGGCCGCACACCTGACCGCACATTTGGGCGGCAGCGCGCCTGTGGCGAGCGCCGTCGGCGACGGACTGAACCGCGCCAACGCCCGCAAGCTGATGCGCGCGCGCCCCCAGGCCAACGCGGCCCCGGTCGCCTGAGGCGGACCGTGAACCAGCCCCCTCAAGACATCGAACCTGGCAGCATCGCCATCGTCGGTGTGGCCGGCCGCTTTCCGTCCGCCCGTACACCTGCGGAACTCTGGACGCTGCTGCGAGACGGCAAAGAGGCGACGCAGTGGTTGAGCGAAGACGAACTGCGCTCGGCGGGCGTCGCCGAATCCGATCTTACCGACCCGAACTACGTGCGAGCCTCCTTAATGCTGCCCGACATGGAGCTGTTCGACGCCGAGTTCTTCGGCTTCTCCAAACGCGACGCTGCCGTGCTCGATCCGCAGCATCGCCACTTTCTCGAGTGTGCCTGGGAAGCGCTGGAGGACGCCGGCCACATGCCGGAGAACTTCGACGGCGCCATTGGCGTCTTCGGCGGTTGCGGCATGCAGGCTTACCTGCCCTACAACCTGCTGTCGAACCCCGCGCTCGTGAAGTCGATGGGTTTGTTTCTGCTGCGGCACACCGGCAACGACAAGGACTTTCTGTGCTCGCGCGTGTCGTATCTGCTGGACCTGAAGGGGCCCAGCCTGTCGGTGCAGACGGCGTGCTCGACGTCTCTTGTCGCGGTGCACGTGGCAGCGCAAAGCCTGCTCTCCGGCGAATGCGACATGGCACTGGCGGGCGGCGTCAGCATCGAGCTGCCGCATCGCCAGGGCTACCGCTATGCCGAAGGCGAGATCCTCTCGCCGGACGGTCACTGCCGCTCCTTCGATGACGACGCTGCCGGCACGATCTTCGGCAGTGGCGCGGCCGTTGTCGTGCTGCGCCGGCTGGAAGATGCGCTGCGCGATGGCGACAACATCCATGCCGTGATCCGCGGCTCGGCGGTGAACAACGACGGCTCGCAAAAAGCCGGCTACCTGGCGCCGAGTGTCGACGGACAAGCCCGTGCCGCCGTCGAGGCGCTGGCCGTGGCCGGTGTTGCGCCGGCGTCGGTGAGCTACATCGAGGCGCATGGCACGGGCACCCCCGTGGGGGATCCGATCGAGGTGGCCGCACTGGCGCAAGCCTACGGCGAAGGCGGTAAAGGGTTCTGCGGCATCGGGTCTCTCAAGACCAACATCGGGCACCTCGATACCGCCGCAGGGGCGGCGTCCCTGATCAAGGTAGCGCTCGCGCTGCGCAACGAATTGATTCCCGCCACGCTGAACTTCAGCCGGCCCAATAACCGCATGGACATCGCCAACACACCGTTCGAGGTGGTGAGCCAACCCAGGCCGTGGCCGCGGAACGCCACACCGCGACGCGCGGCTGTCAATTCGCTGGGGGTGGGCGGAACCAACGCGCACGTCGTCGTGGAAGAGCCGCCGCAGCGCGAGCGCGCACTGCACGATCAGGGTCCGCAGGTCTTCACCCTGTCGGCCCGCAGCGCCGACTCGCTGCAGCGGCTGAAGGCGAAATGGCAGGACTTTCTCGCGTCGCCGCCCGCGGACTTCAACTTCGCCGACGCAGCCTTCACCACGCACGTGGGACGCAGGGCCTTCGACCATCGCTGCGCCGTCGTGGCGTCGGACTTACCGGCACTGCGCAGCGCGCTGCAAGCCAAGCACTCTCCGCACGCCGCGACTGGCAAGGCCGGCGCGAACGAGCCGGGTGTGGTGTTGATGTTTTCTGGCGGTGGTGCTTCCTATCCCGGCGCAGGCCGCGAGCTGTTGGGCCAGAGCGGTTTCCGTCAGGCGGTGGACGAGTGCTTCGCCCGACTGCCCGCCGATGCGCCGTCCGATCTGCGGCGCATCATGTTCGAGTGCGATCCGGGGGACGCAGCGGCGGCCCGGGTATTGGAGCGTCCGAGCTACGGCCTGCCGGCCCTCTTCATCGTCGAATACGCGCTGGCCCAACTGTGGGGGAGCTGGGGCGTCAAGCCCGCAGCGGTGATCGGCCACAGCGCGGGCGAATACGCGGCCGCGTGCATCGCCGGTGTCATGCCGCTGGCCGACGCGCTGGCTGTCGTGCTTTTGCGCGGGCAACTGTTTGAGTCGGTGCCCGCGGGCGCCATGCTGTCGGTGGACCTTTCCGAAGCCGAGTTGACCCAGACGATGACGGGCCTGCCTTTGGACCTTGCCGCAGTGAACGCGCCCGACTTGTGCATTGCCTCGGGGACGCTGGACGCCATCGCTCAACTGGAACAAAGGCTCAAGGCGCGTGGCCTGGAGGGTCGACGCCTGCACATCAACGTGGCCGCGCATTCGCGGTTGCTCGACGCGATCTTGCCGCGCTTTCGCGAGCGGGTCGCGCGCATCCGCTTCAGCGCGCCGACGCTGCCCTTCATCTCTAACCTCACCGGCGCGTGGGCCGATGCGCGGTTGCTCGGCGACCCCGACTACTGGGTGCGTCACTTGCGCAGCCCCGTCCGCTTCGCCGACGGTCTGGCCCAACTGGCCCAGCTGCCCGATGCGGTGCTGTTGGAAGTTGGCCCGGGCCAGGGCCTGTGCGCTTTGGCCCGGCAAAGCATGCCTGGCCAACAACGCGTCGTGCTGCCTTCGACGTGCAAAGCCCAAGAGGCGGGCGCCGACCTCGCGTTGATCATGGGGTCGGCCGGCGCACTCTGGACGCGGGGCAAACGGATCGACTGGCCGACGCTGCGCGGCGCCGGACAGCGGCATCGCATATCGTTGCCCACCTACGCCTTCGACCATCAGCGCCACTGGATTGAGCCCGGCTCGCACCTCGCCGCGCCAACGATCGCCCAACCCGCAGCACTGGAGCAGACCACGCCGCTCCTGCAGCGGCTGCCTGCGTACGACGACTGGTTCCGCGTGCCCAAATGGGTGCGCGATCCACTGCCCGCGCTTGACGGCGAAATGGCGCGCGGCAATTGGCTGGTGTTCGGCAACCGCTCCCAACTCACCGCCGACATCGTGGCCCAGGCCACCGCACGCGGTGCTCGCGTGACGCTGGTGCGCTGCGGCCAAGACTTCAGCCGGCAGCCAGACGACGGCTTCACGATCGCCGCCGCCACAACGGAACACTACACGCGCCTGCTGCGCGTACTCGAACAGGACGGCGCTGCCCCCGATCACATCATTCACCTGTGGGCGCTCGATACCATCCCAGGCGCGGGAGCGCGCCAGGTTTCAGACCAGACGCTGGCCCTGGACAGCCTGGTTGCCATCGCGCAAGCCATTCAGGAGCTGGACTTGACCGATCCCATCCGGCTGGTCATCGCCACCGCCGGCAGCCAATCCATTGAGGGCGAAGCGGTGCCGCATCCAGAGCGTGCGCTTGCGCTGGGTCCCTGCCGTGTGATCCCCAGGGAGCTGCCCAACGTCCGCACGCGCCTGATTGATCTCGGCCCCGATGCGGCAACCGGTGCGCGCGCCGTCTTGGCAGAGACACGAGAGACGGGGGAGACCGATCTCGTCGCCTACCGCGGTGGCGAACGTTGGACGCAGCAGCTTGTGCGCGAACCTGACCACACACCCGGAATACAACCCTTGTTGCGCGATGGTGGTGCCTACCTGATCACCGGTGGCATGGGCGACATTGCGCTGGACCTCGCGAGCTTTCTGGCCTCGACTAGAAAGGCGCGGCTCGCCCTGGTGAGCCGACGCGCCCTGCCGCCCCGGGCCAACTGGCGCGGCCTCGCCGCCAGCGGGGACCACTCGCCTGAGGTGCGCCTGGTGCGCCGCTTGCTCGCGCTGGAACAGCAAGGCGCCCAGGTCATGGCACTCAGCGCCGACGTGAGTGATCGCAGCGCGATGGCGCGCGTCATCGGGCAATGCCGGGCGCACTTCGGCACGCTCAACGGCGTGTTTCACGCGTCTGGCGTACTGGACGACGCGCCTCTCGCGCTGAAAACCCACGAGAGCATTCAGCGCGTGTTGAACGCCAAAGCCGTTGGCGCGCAGGTGCTGCACGAACTGCTACCCCCGGGCGATCTGGATGTGTTCGCGCTCTTCTCGTCGACCAGCGTGTACCTCGGTGCGGCAGGTCAGGTCGACTATGTTGGGGCCAATGCATTCCTCGACTCGCTGGCCGCCTCGCGCTCTGACGGCCTCAGCATCCATTGGGGCGTTTGGAGCGGCAAGGGCATGGCTGCGCGCGCGTACGGTGGCCACAGCGCCGGCCATGAATCACTTGGGAGCCAACACCCGCTGCTCGGCACACAGGTAGACAGCGACAACGGCGCCGCCTTCGAGGCCAGCTTTTCGCCGCGCGACCTGTGGGTGCTGCGAGAGCATTGCGTTGCCGGGCGCCCCGTGTTGCCCGGCACGGCCTACATCGAGATCGCGCATGCGGCGATGATGGCGCTGCATCCTCACGCCGCGATTGAAATTCGATCGCTCTCCTTTGAAGAAGCGATGGTGTTCGACGCCCAAGCTCGTCGCGCCGTTCGCACCGAACTTCGCCGCAGCACCAGCGGCTACGACTTCACGGTGCGCAGCCGCGGTCCCCACGACGAGCAATGGCAGGAACATGCGCGGGCGAGTATGCGCGTTTTCCTGGATCAATTGCCCGCGCTCACGCAGCAGCGCACGACAGCGTGGACCGCCGGCGCAATTCCCCAGGAAAAGGCAGTGGCCTTCGGCCAACGCTGGCACAACATCGCACGCATGAACGTCGGGGAGCGCAACGCGCTGGCCGAACTGGAACTTCCCGACGCCTTCGCGAGCGACCTGACGCACTACCAGGTGCATCCGGCGCTCACGGATATGGCGGCAACCTTCGGCCTGCACTTGGTCGACGCAGCGCAGCGGGAAGGCAATGTGTTCGTGCCCATGTCGGTCGCTCGCATTCGCATCGTGGCGCCCGTGGGCGGGCGGCTCACCAGCCGGGTGGAGCGCAAGGACGGTCCCCAAAACCGCTTCGCCTCCTTCGACGTCGCACTGCACGCGCCCGACGGCTCACCTATTGCCACGTTCGAGGGCTTTTCCTTGCGTGGCATCCTGCCCGCTGCCGTGTCGCCGCAGGCCACGTCGCAGCGCGAAGCGAATTTGACCGAGACGCTGCTGGCTTGCGGCATCCAGGGCGCAGACGCCCCCGCATTGTTCGAGCGCATTTTCAGTGGCGGAGCGCGCGACGTCGTGGTCTCGTCGGTCGATCTGGAGCAGGTCCGGCGGCTGATGGACAGCGCCACACCCAAGCCCTCCGCGCGCAAGGGCGCCGGCACGGCGCAGGCCGATGGCGCCGGATTGAACGCCGTCGAGCGCCTGCTCGCCGAAGCGTGGCGCGAATTGCTGGGCGCGGGCGAGATTGCGGCCGACGATGACTTCTTCGCGCTGGGCGGCCACTCGCTGGCTGCGGTGCGGCTGTTCGCGAGGATCCGCAAGCACTTCAATGTGGACCTGCCGCTCGCCAGCCTGATCGAGGCGCCCACGGTGGCCGCGCTGGCGGCGCTGGTGGCGCAGCACGCCGGGATCGATACCGCGCCGGTCGAAGCGGCGGCGCGCAAGGCGAGCTCCAACGTTATCCCCCTCGTGACGCGTTCCTGGTCCCCGCTGGTTGTGATCTGCCGAGGCAGCGCCGGGCAAACGCCGCTCTTCTGCGTGCACGGGGCGGGTGGCAACGTGCTCAATTTCAAGGTCATCTCCGACCGGCTTGGCTCGCAGCAGCCTTTCTACGGGCTGCAAGCCCAAGGGGTGGACGGTCGGTTGCCTCCGCTCGGCAGCGTCCAGGAGATGGCGGCGCAGTACGTCGACGCGGTCCGCATCGCGCAACCGCGTGGACCGTACCAGCTGGCCGGCTATTCGGCGGGCGGCGTCATCGCCCTGGAGATGGCGCAGCAGCTGCGCAAGGCGGGCGAGCAGGTGCGCCTGCTGGCGATGATCGACACACTGTCACCGGTCGCGGCGCGCAGGAAAGCCTCTCACCTCAAGAAGCTGTGGCTGATGCGGCACTGGACCTTGGACTTCGCCCTTCAATGGCCCGGCCGCCGGCGCAAAGGCAAACTCGCCGACGCGCAGTATGCGCAGGCGCTGGAGCGCTTGGCGCGGGGCGAGCCGCTGCCGCCCGAGCTGGTGGAGTTTCACTTGTTCCGCAATTTCGTCGCAGCGCAGGAGCGCTACCATCCCGAACCCTATGACGGCGCCATGGTCCTCTTCAGGGCGGCTCAGGCCGATACGCAGTATCTGGGCGCCGGCAAGGCACTGGGTTGGGAGGAGCACATCAGCGGTGAGATTCGGGTGGCACAGATCGCGGGGTCTCACTTCTCGATGATGGCCGAGCCTGGCGTGTCGCAGCTGATCGACGCACTGTCCAGTGAGCTACGCTTGGCCGCCGCTGCGGCGCAAGCTCCCAAGATCCCAAGCTCGATTCGGCTACCACTGCAGCCCTGAGCGCTCAGCCAGTTTTGACCCTACGCGACGCAGGCCTTCGCCTACAAGGCCTGTCAGTCCGACCCGACAAGTTCCTTACAGCCCAGGTTCGTACAGTGTAGAGATCACCACACTGTCCTTCGGGGTGGGTGATATCAACGACGGGAACCTATGTGCCACTGGACACCGCATGCCCACCGGCAACGCGGCTTCGAATGAATATTCTCGCGCGCGCCGCCCGCAAGGGACTGGCCATGGCGGACGACTTTTGCGCGGCGGTGAGTCCGGCGTCGCAGGAAGGCGTGCTGGTCACAGTCCTGTTTCATTCGATCCTGCGTGACGCATCGCAGTTTCATGATTCAGAGTTAGCGCCTGGGCAAAACTTGACTGTGGAGGAATTTCGCAGGTTCGTCGGAGTGATGCTGGAAGCCGGCTACGTGCCCGTCTCGCCCCAACAGGTCGACGCGGGTTTGAAGCCCCGGGGGCGGTATGTGATGCTGACGTTCGACGACGGGTATTTCAACAACACCCTCGCCCTCGACGTGCTTGCGCAGTTCCATGCGCCCGCCACATTCTTTGTTTCTTCCGACCATCTCCTCCATGCCAAAGGCTTTTGGTGGGATGCGCTCGGCCGGGAGCTGGCCGGCCAGGGGCTCTCTGCGCGCGCGCGCAGCGCCGAAATAGAACGCATGAAGTTGTTGCCCGGCGCACAGATCGAGGCCCGGCTGAAGGAACTGTTCGGCGCCGATGTGTTGCGACCACGCAGCGACCTGGACCGGCCTTTTACGCCGGCCGAATTGAAAGACTTCGCGGCGCATTCGCTGGTGCATATCGGCAACCATACGCACAGCCACGCAATTTTGCCGCGTTGTTCGGCACAACAGATGGCTCGTGAAATCGAGACTTGCCAGCAGACGCTTGAATCGATCACCGGGCGACGCCCTCTCGCCATTGCCTATCCAAACGGAGATTACTCGGGTGCATGCGTGCAGGCGGCGCAGGACGCGGGCCTGCGGATCGGGTTGACCGTGAGGCCACGCCGCACGTCTTTGCCGCTCCTGGACGCGCACAGCAAGTTGGTGTTGGGTCGCTTTCTTGTCTGGGGGGGACAGGACCTGCATCGGCAGTGCCGCAAGTTCGGCGCCGGATTCATTCCGAGCCACGCCATCAAGTCACTGATGATGTCCGGGCACCACGCGTCCTAGACGGCGAGTGCCAACGTCACGCCAGGTAGGCAGCGCGGCACGAGATCCGGAAATAGTCGACACGCGTGCAGCGGCAATGCGTCAGGTCATTTCTCTCCCACAGTGCGCATAGGAGGCGGCCTACACCGCTTTCCTGATGAGGTTGCCATGCTGAGCCACTTCAAAGACTCAGCATGACCGGCCTGCTTCCATGAAAACCACTCTCCAAGCCCAGACGGAATTTCAGGTCAACACCACGAGCGCCAATGACCAATCGGCGCCCACTATTGCGTTCCTGAAGGACGGCGGCTACATCGTCGCGTGGCAGTCGTTTCGGCCGGGCCTTGCCAGCGACGGCCTGCACGAGAACGGCTGGGACATCTATTGGCAGCGCTACGCAGCCGATGGCTCGGCCACGGGTGCTGAAGGGGGTCTCCAGGGCCTGTACAACAACCAGATCCAGCCGGCCATCTCCGCGCTTGCCGACGGCGGCTACGCGGTTGCCTACGCCGCGCAACTTGACTACGACGGCCGCTATAGCCGATTCGACTATGGCGTATTCACGGCCACTTACAGCGTACAAGGTGCAGCAACGTCGGGTGGCGAGATCAGCGGCGGACGGCCGGGCAATCAGGACGCGCCCAGCATTGCGGGATTAGCGGGCGGCGGCTATGTGTCGACCTATCACACCGACGGCCAGGAAGATCCGCCATGGACCGTGCCCGGGGTCATCGGCCCTGCAGCGCAGACCACCAACGGCGTCGATGCAGTCAGCGTCGCGCTGACAGCCGGCGGGTACGTGATCGCCTGGAGCCTGGCTGGCGAGATTTTGACCCAGCGCTTCGACGCCGCCCACATCGCACTTGGCCAACCCGTACAGGTGAACACGACGGTGACGGGCACACAAGGCAAGCCGGCGCTCGCGGCGCTCAACGACGGCGGCTACGTCGTCACTTGGCAATCCGACGGTCAGGATGGCAGCGGCCTGGGCATCTATATGCAGCGCTTCGGCGCCAGCGGCGCGGGGATCGGCGGAGAAACGCGCGTGAATACGACCACCGCCGGCAATCAAAGCGCGTCGGCCGCAGTGGGCCTGGGCGACGGTGGCTACGCGATTGCATGGGTCTCGGCGGACGGCAGCGGTGAAGGCATCTACTACCAGCGCTTTGATGTGCAGGGGCATACCGCCGGCACGCAAACGCTGCTCAATTCAGTGACGGCGGGTGACCAAATTGACCCCGCGTTGGCCGCCAGCACGAACGGCGGCTTTGTCGCGACCTGGGCCTCCAACGAGGGCGGCGCCGGCTGGGACATTCACGCACGTGAGTTCGACCTCGTACACGCCGCCTTCGCGCGCGGCCCGCGTTCAGCTCATGGTCACAACGATTCGCGCGGGGCCCATGTCCTGGCTCACGATGACGCGGCGATGCTGACGAACGCCATCCTCATTGGCGTCGCGCCGGAGCACGTGAGCGCGACACTCTAGCCCTCCGGTCAGCGACCCTTGGCCTTGCGCCAAGTGGCAAAGTCCTCCTGGGACTTCGGGTCGGTGGCCGGGTACAGGCCCAGGATGCTGCGCCCTTTCATCACTTCCTCGGTCACGAAATCCTCGAATGCCGTCATCTCGACAGCTTCCCCGGCGACATCGTCCGCGAGGTGCGCAGGAATGACAATCACGCCCTCCTTGTCGCCGACCATCACGTCGCCCGGAAACACCGCGGCGTCGCCGCAGCCGATGGGCACGTTGATGTCAAGAGCCTGGTGCAGCGTGAGGTTGGTCGGCGCGCTAGGACGGTGGTGGTAAGTCGGAAACGGCAGCGCGGCGATTTCCGGTGAGTCGCGAAAACCGCCGTCGGTCACTGCGCCTGCACAGCCACGGACCATCAGCCGGGAGATCAGAATGGAGCCGGCCGATGCGGCGCGGGCGTCCTTGCGGCTGTCGAACACCAACACCGCACCGGGCGGGCACTGCTCCACGGCCACGCGCTGCGGATGACTTCTGTCCTGGAACACGGTGATCGGGTTCAGGTCCTCGCGCGCCGGGATGTAGCGCAGCGTGAATGCTTCGCCCACCATGTTGGGCAGATTGGCGTTCAACGGGCGCACGTCCTGGATAAACTGGTTGCGCAGGCCGCGCTTGAAAAGCGCAGTGCACAGCGTCGCCGTGCTCACGGTCATGAGCTTGGGTTTGGTTTCGGGTTTGAGCATGATCAGAAAATCACTGGCTCAGTGACGGGCGCGCCGAAAGAGGTCTCCAGATAGTCGAAGTCGCAGCCTTCGTGGGCCTGCATGATGTGCTGGCTGAACATGTAGCCGTAGCCACGCTCGAAGCGGCGCGGCGGCGGCGTCCAGGCGGCGCGGCGGGCGGCAAGTTCGGCATCGCTCACGTCCAGGTGGATGCGCCGCGCCGGCACGTCCACGGTAATGAAGTCGCCGGTCTTCACCAGCGCAAGATTGCCGCCGACGTAGGCCTCGGGCGAAACATGCAGCACGCACGCGCCGTAGCTGGTGCCGCTCATGCGCGCGTCGCTGATGCGCATCATGTCGCGTACGCCCTGTTTCACCAGCTTGGTCGGGATCGGCACCATGCCCCACTCGGGCATGCCGGGACCGCCCTGCGGGCCGGCGTTGCGCAGGATGATGACGTGGTCCTTCGTCACATCAAGATCGGGGTCGTCAATCGCGATTTTGAGCGACGGATAGTCGTCGAACACCAGGGCCGGGCCGGTGTGCTTTAAAAGCGCTGGGCTGCAGGCACTGGGTTTGATGACGCAGCCGTTCGGCGCGAGGTTGCCCTTGAGCACCGCGAGCGCGCCTTCCTTGTAGATCGGATTCGTCAGAGGCCGGATCACGTCGTCGTTGTAGACCTCAGCGCCTTCCAGGTTCTCTCCGACTGTCTTTCCAGTCACGGTGAGCGCATCCAGGTGCAGCAGGCCGCCGTCTGCGAGGTTTTTCATGAGACCACGCATGCCGCCGGCGTAGTAGAAATCTTCCATCAAATATTTGTCGCCGCTGGGGCGGATGTTGGCGATCACCGGCACCTTGCGGGAGAATGCGTCGAAATCGTCCAGCGACACCGCGCAATGTGCGCCTGCGCGCCGGGAGATGGCCACCAGGTGGATGATGGCGTTGGTGGAACAGCCTTCAGCCATCGCGACCGTGATCGCGTTCTCGAAGTTCTTGCGCGTGAGCAGCTTTGCGGGCGTCAGGTCTTCCCACACCATGTCAACGATGCGCCGGCCGCACGAGGTCGCCATCCGCTGGTGGTTGGCGTCGACGGCCGGGATGCTGGATGCGCCCGGCAACGTGATGCCCATGGCCTCCGCGATGCCCATCATGGTTGCGGCCGTGCCCATCACCATACAGGTGCCGGCGCTGCGCGCGATGCCGCCTTCGATCTCCATCCATTGCGTCTGCGTGATGTTGCCCGCGCGGCGCTCGTCCCAATACTTGAAGGCGTCGGAGCCCGAACCCAGCACGTTGCCTTTCCAGTTGCCGCGCAGCATCGGACCGGCCGGCATATAAATGCACGGCAACCCCATGCTGAAGGCGCCCATGAGCAAGCCGGGGGTGGTCTTGTCGCAGCCGCCCATGAGGACCGCGCCATCGATCGGATGGCTGCGCAGCAATTCCTCGGCCTCGATGGCGAGCAGGTTGCGATACATCATGGTCGTTGGCTTGACGAATACTTCTGCGAGAGAGATTGCCGGCAACTCCAGCGGAAAGCCGCCCCCCTGCAAGACACCGCGCTTGACTTCCTCCACGCGTTGTTTGAAGTGCGAGTGGCAGTTGTTGATGTCGCTCCAGGTGTTGAGGATGGCGATGACAGGCTTGCCGTGCCAGTCGGCGTGGTCGTAACCCATCTGCATGGCACGCGACCGGTGACCGAAGGAGCGGAAATCGTCGGCGCTGAACCAGCGCGCGCTGCGCAGGTCTTCGAGCTTTTTATTGGCAGTCATATGCTTGTCACTCCTCCTTGATGCCGGCGGTCTTGATCACGCGGACCCAGCGCTCCTGTTCCGACTCGACGAACTTCGTGTAGGCGGCTGCGCCTTGAGCCGGCACCACAAAGCCATTCGATTCGAGGCGCTGGCGCACTGGGGCCGACTGCATCACGGACACGACCGCAGTCTCAATTTTGTCGACAATGGGTCTGGGCGTTCCCTTGGCCACCGACAGACCCGACCACGAGAGCGCCTGAAAGCCCTTGAATCCCGACTCATTGACCGTCGGCACATCGGGGTAGAGCGGATTTCGCTCGAGGCTGCTGACTGCGAGTGGGCGCAACTTTCCGGCCTTCACATGCTGCAACGCGACGTCCTGATTGATGAACATGAGCGGAATCGTTCCCCCGAGCATGTCGGTCATCATCGGCCCGCCGCCGCGGTACGGGATGCCGACCATGAAGATCCTGGCCGTCTGTTTGAGCAATTCCATCGCCATGTGACCGGAGGCAGCCGGCGTGTAGCCGTAGTTCAGCTTGCCCGGGTTGGCCTTGGCGTAGTCGATCAGCTCCTTGAAGGTATTGAAGGGCGTCGACGGGTGTACCACCAGCACGTTGGGCCCCGAGTGCACCTGCGTGATGTGGATGAAGTCCTTGTTGGAGTCGTACGCCACCTTGGAATTGATGCCGTGCGCGACGGCGTTCTGCCCGACGCCGGTCTGAATCAACGTGCAGCCGTCGGCCGGCAGCTTGAGCGCGCGGTCGGTGCCGATCACGCCGCCGGCGCCGCCGATGTTTTCCACGATCACCGGTTGCTTGAGCGCACGACCAAGTTCTTCGGACAACATGCGGGCCATCACATCGCTGGTGCCGCCCGCCGGAAACGGCACGATCAGCTTGATCGGCTTGTTGGGGTATTCGGCCTGCGCAAGCGCCAGCCGTGGCAGCACGGCTACGAGCGCGGCGGCACCGGCGGCCCGCAGCACATTTCGTTTGGTCATGTCGTCGTTCCTTGGTAACATACTAGTATGGTAATTGGCACGACACCAAGCCGCAAGCCCTTAACTCGAATAAATCTCTCCATGGCCCGCAACCGTCCGCAGATCCCCGAGCTCAGCGCGCCGGCATTGATCTCGCCTCCGTCCGGCACCGCGGGGCGACCGCCGCGCGGCGGTGTGGGCCGCAGCGCGTATGAATCAATCCGCACGGCCATCCTCGACTGCACGTTCCTGCCGGAAACGGCACGATCAGCTTGATCGGCTTGTTGGGGTATTCGGCCTGCGCAAGCGCCAGCCGTGGCAGCACGGC
>JBKJTX010000143.1:0-4991 GCA_046590315.1 Ramlibacter sp.
GTACAGCAGCACAAGAACGCCGCGATCGATCTGGGCACCTTGGCGCCGATCGTTCGCAAGACGCTGATGCAATTCGACGAGGCGCGGCGCTTGGTGCGCCTGCCCAACAAGCTCTCGGTGCAGCAGATGGCGATGTGGGCGTTCTGGACCCACTTCGAGCAACGCCGTTCCTATGCGGAAAAGGAAGTCAACGCATTGCTCAACGCCCACCACGTGTTTGGCGACCCTGCCACATTGCGACGGGAGCTGGTGAACATGAAGTTACTCGGCCGCCTGGACGACTGCAGCAAGTACTGGAAGGAAGCGCGGCGTCCGGACCCCGAAGTCCGCTCGTTCCTGCAGGCGTGGCGGGCGGGGTTGCGCTAGGGGTTCACCTTGACTTGAGCTGGCGCATCAATGACCACGAGACGCCGGCCAACAGCAGCACACCCACCAGCAGCACCGCCCACAACACCGCTGTCTTGACGGGCGGTGCGCCCGGCCACAGCTTGGAGAACTCACTCAGCTCGGGCCTATGCAAAACACCCGCGCCGACAGCGGCAACCGGTAAGTCCTCGAGGTTGCGGTTCTGCAAGGCGGCGGTGATGGCAGCCAGGGGCAAAGCTGCGCGATCGGTTGCGGCGCGCCCCGTCGCCAGCTCGAAGGGCCCGGCGCCGCTGGCCACGAAGACGACCTGCAGCGGTTCGAATTCGGCCATGGCTTGCAGCTGGGCTGTGGCTAGGTTGGTGCCATGCGTGCTTTCCAGCCGCAGCCAGCGGGCGGTGGCGCCATGCAGCGCGAGCGGTGGGTTGGTCGCGGCCTCCGCCGTTGAACTCCCCAGCCGCCACACGACGGTCTGCCCCAACAGCCGCCAGGGCTGAGAGCGGTCGTTTCGGCCGAGAACGCGGATGGGCAACAGCGTGTTGTCGCGGGACGTCGAAAGCGCGAGCGCGGCCAGCGGCGTCGCGAAGCCGGTCGCGATTTCGACCGCGCCGCCTTCGGCTGCCTGCGGCGCCGGTAATTCGCCCCGCACACGCGGCGCGGGCGGCGCGGATGCGATGCGACCCACGATGGCCTTGACCACTACGCCCTCCTGACCCTGCCAGTCCAAGCGCAGATATCTGCCTTCCAGCTTCAAGGGCCGTTCGAACTCGAGCGTCAGGTTGGCCGGCGCGCCATTGCCCTCGAAGCGGTAGATGCGTCCACGCACCGGCTCGGGGGTCCACTGCGCCAAGTCGCTGCTCGTCGAAACGCCGATGCGCACGGGCGTGTTGGGTGGAACAGTGGCATCGAGTTCGATGCTGGTGATGGTTTCGCGCTCCTCGCGCGTGCCAAGGAGCACCGAGCCGAGCTTGTCCGCTGCAGGCGGCTGCGTGCCGTCCATCTGGACCCACACCGAGCGTCCGCTGCCGGCGTCCTCCACATGCAGTTGAACCGCGCCCTTGCCTCGCGCCGCGTTGGCCTGCCCGCTGTACAGCGGCATGGCGGCATAGCTGCGGGTGCGAGCGACCGGTGTCGCGGAGTCGGCTTTGGGCGCTCCCGCGAGCGCGAAAGGCACGACCTCGCCGGCGGCGTTGAACACGCGCAGATCGCGGGCGTCGCTGGTTTGCAGCGTCATCAGCGCCTGCGCCGGCAGATTGAGCCGCGCAAGACCCACCCCAGCAGGCAGATCGATCGGCGCGCGCCAGCTGAATTCTGCGGGTGGCGCACCCTGTGCATGCACGCCGGCGCCGAGCACCCACAGTGTGCTGACGAGGAATCGGAGCGCGCTGCGTGACCGGCCGCTCATGTCGCAGCTCCTTGCAGTGTAGGGTCGCCGGCGCGCTTACCTGCCGGCGGCAGGGGCGCGAAGTAGCCCACCACCAGCATCAATATACCCACGGCGATGAAGACGAATATGCGCTCGGATCCGCCGCGGTTGGACAGGTCGATCACGAACAGCTTGAGCACCGTGAGTCCGAGCAAGCCGGCGCCCAGCATCCACACGCCGCGCAGGGCGCGCCGGTGCGAACCGACCATGAGGCCCAGCGCGATCAGCGTCCACAAGATCGAGTAGCCGGCCTGCACCAGGAACGAGGCGAAGAGGGCGTGGCCGTCCCACGCGACGTGTGCGTAGTGATGCACCACCCGCAGCCACACCGTGTTGACGGCGATAAAACCGATGGCCGCGAGCACCAGAGGCCAGCGTACGTCGCGCGCGAATGTCGGCACCTCGAGCTCGCTTTTGCGGATGCGCGTGAGCCACATCGCGCAAGCTGCGAGGCCCAGCGCGACAGCCAGATCCGTGGGGTTGAGCAGGGGGATGTAGGGCAGGGGCTTTGCATTGCCGCTCGAATACGTTGCCACCAGCAAGCAGCCAAGGGCGACCGCCACCGCCAGCGGCGCCGCTGCCAGCCACAGGTACGAGCGGCCGAAACGATTCAGCGGCCACCAGGGCCCGTCGGCGCGGGCCGCCCTGAACCACGCCTGGCGTGAGAGCACGAGTAGCACGAACACCGCAGAGACGAGCAGGATCACCGTCGCCCATGCCGTTTGCCACAGGTTGGCCTTGCCCACGGCGAACACCAGCAGATTGCCAGCCAGCAACACCAGCAGCCACACGCCGCCCGCGTGCACCATCGACCACCAGCTTTGCGGCTTGCCCACGTCCAGTTGCCGGAGCATCAGCACGTGCAGCACGAGCACGGCCGGCCAGCAGATCCAGCCGCCGGACTGGAACACATGGTTCATGGTTGCGACGCCTACAAGCGCTGCCAGCACCATCGCGGGCAGCACGGTGTAGGCAGGCGTCGCGGCCACCGGCCACGGCCGGCTGCGCTCGGGCAGCGCCATGAGGTGCAGCGCGAAAGCGCTGGCGACCCAGGCGAAGAGCGTCAAGTGAACACGCGCGGCCGCGTCGAAGATCGGCACTGCATAGCCCTGCGCGTCGAGCGGCGCGCGGACGATCTCGCTGTGCAGGCCGTACTGCCACCACAGGAATCCGATCCAGAAGAGGACGGGCGACAGGCCGTGTTCCAGCGCGGCGAAACCCGCGCGGAACCCTTCCCCGGGTTCGGCGACGCGCTCCCGCGTGAGGTACGCAATGGCGAAGGCTGCTGCGGCAAGCATGAAGCAACCCATGAAAGCCGGATTGGCAATCGGATACGCGCCCGATGCATGCCAGGCATTCGACTCGAGGAAGGCGCCCCCGGCCAACACCTGCAGCACCAAGCCGGCCGCACGCGCCAGCCAGCGGTCTTGCCGCCGCCCCATCCAGAAAACGGCGGCGCCCTCGATGGCCCAGACCGCGGACGTCCAGCGCGCGTCGAGCGCAAGCGGCACGGCGAGTGTGGCGAATCCCAAGCCGAGCGCGAGGAAACACTCCGCCAGCCAACGATGGACCTCTGTACGTCCGGCGCGCGGCCGCACCATCGCCCACCCCAGGCCGAGATAGAGCGCGCCGAGGGCCAACGAGGAGAACGCTGCGGCGTACTCGAAGTCGCGCACCAGCACCGCCTGCAGCCCGAAAGCGACGAGCGGCGTGCCGAAGATCAGCGTCCCGTCCACGGCGCGCTGGGGCGCGAGCGAATGGCGCGTCGCGTACAGCAGGCTGGCGATAAGGTACACGAGGAAAAAGGCGATGAGAAAAGGTTCGGTCGTCGCAAATTGATCCGGCTTGTACTGCAACGCACCCCATACCGTGGCGACGCCGAAGGTCGCGAAAAAGCCGAGCAGGTTGAGCGCGCGCCAGGCCTTCACCCACGCCATTGCGGCGATGGCCACCCCGAGCAGCAGGTAGTACGAGAACAGTGCGACGTGGTTGCCTTGCCCGGTCGAGACCAGGATCGGCGCGGCGAAGCCGCCGGCGAATCCGATGAAAGCCATCACCGGCGCGTTCTGCGCCACCGCGATGACGGCTGCGAATGCGCAAACCAGTCCGAGGGCGACGAACGCGGCACCCGAGGGCAGAAACTGGTAGAGCCGGAATGCCGCGAAGACGGTGAGATACAGCACGGCCACACCCGCACCCTGGAGGGTGAGCGCGTAGCCCTGCTTGTCCGCGGCCTTGCGCCGCAGCCACATGCCGGCCGCGAAGAGAGCGATGCCTGCGGCTCCGATCCCGGCCAGGCGCAGCTCGGGCGGCAGCAGCGAGTTGTCGATGGCGTACTTCGCGAGGAAAGCCAGGCCGACGAAGAGAATCACCACGCCCACGCGCACGACCGTGTTTCCGCCCAGGAGCCAAGCCTTGGCTTGCCCGAGAAGAACAGTGACGAAGTCGGGCTTGGCCGGCTGCACGACACGAGGAGGAACGGGCGGCGACGCAGGGGGATGAGTTGCCTCGGGGACAGGTGGCGCGACTCGAACCACCTCTGGTTGCTTTGCGGGCGCTACTTGTGGCGCGAGTTCCTTGTCCGCCAGCGCTTTGCGCACTTCTCCGCGGATCGCACTGCGCAGCGTGGCGCCGGCAATTGCGCCGAGTACGAGCCCGATCAAAATTTTTTCGCCCCAGTCGTGCCCGTGCCAAAGCAGACCCAGGATGCCCCCGAAAATCGCGCCCCACACAACCATGATGTGTCCCCTTTGCCGGCTACCGGCATCTTGTAGTCTGCCGGGCGCTGCGTACGTGGCGGCCCGTGCGTGGGGGCAGTATAGATAGGCGCTACTGGCGGGCTTGCGTGGCGCGTCCTTCGCGCCTCGCGGGCGCACGTCGCCGCACGGACTTGACGCTGGCTTGCAGCTCCCCCTCCAGGGTGCGCTTGAGCCGCGCTTCCAGCAGGCCGAGCACGGCGGCCTCCTCCGGTTTCAGCGAAGCGATCTCTTCGCGCAGCTCCTGGTCCACCTGTTGTTTGATCTTGAGGAGCATCGCGCCTTCTGCGTAGGAGGACAGGATCTCCGGATGGATATAGCACTTGCGGCAGATGGTGGGCGTGTTGCCCAGCCGCGAAGCCACGCGCTCGATGGCATCGCGCACGTTCTTTTTGGCCATCGCTTGTGAATCGAAGCTCTCGAATTCCTGCAGCGCCAACGCGGCC
>JBKJTX010000337.1:0-5952 GCA_046590315.1 Ramlibacter sp.
CACGGCCAATGATGCCGTCGTCGCCAAGATTCCGGTTGGCCTGCACCCCGCTCACGTCGTGCTGACGCCAGACGGCCACTTCGCATACATCACGAATGGTGGCGACAACTCGGTGACGGTGATCGATGCGGCTGCGAGAAGCGTCGTGGCAACGATCGCCGTCGGGAAATTCCCGCATGGCGTTCGGTTCGCTCCAGACGGGAAACAGGCCTGGGTCGCCAACCTCAAAGGCGGATCGGTCTCGGTGATCGACGTCGCGACCCGCAAGGAGATCGCGCAAATACCGGTCGGCAAGGGGCCTGCCCAAGTGGGTTTCACGCCGGACGGGCTGCTCGCATTCGTCTCGCTGTCCGAAGAGAAGGCGGTTGCGCTGATCGACCCCGCCACAAGGAAGGTGACGCGCAAGATCAGCGTCGGTACGGTACCGATCCAGCTATACGCCACACCCGACTCCCGAACCCTCCTGGTTGCCAACCAGGGCAGCAGAAGCAAGCCAGGGAACACCGTCAGCGTGATCGATCTGCAGACGTTCAAGCTGGTCAAGACGGTCGTCACCGGGCGAGGGGCGCACGGAGTGGCGGTCAACCGCGAAGGACGACTGGCGTACATCACCAATACGTACGCCGACACCGTGTCGGTGATCGACATCAAGTCACGCGCCGTGGTGAGCACCATCCGTGTCGGCAAAGGGCCTAACGGCGTCAGCGTGAGTCCATGAGTGCATCACCCCTGCCTATGCGGCTTTCCGGCAAGGTGCTCGCTGCCTGCGGGCTATGGATGATTCTGCTGGGCGCATATTTCATCCTGCTTCGACCGGCGCTGCTGCCCGAGGACCCCCGATTCATGGGGACCTCCATCGGAGCCTTGCGCGCAGCGGCGCCGGATCTCGAGGGTTGGCTCGGCCACGTTTTCAACGTCATGGGTGGATTCATGGTCGCCGCCGGCACCATGACCATCCTCGTGGCCTGGAAATTTCTCGCCCGACGGGCTCCAGGAACCTTGTTGGCCGTGGCCGTAGCAGGGGCGTCCGGCGTCGGGCTGATGAGCGCAACCAACTTCTTGCTGCACTCGGACTTTCGCTGGCTGCTCCTGGTGCCCGCCCTGCTGTGGCTCGCAGGCTTGGCGTGCTACGTGCGCGAAGGCGCGGCTGGCACAGTGGCCGGGGCGAAATGAATTGAATGTGCTTCTCGGCAACAGCAAGCTTTACGGCGGGCACCCTGTTGCTGGGAGCCGGCCTTCTGACGGTCAAGTCAGCGCGCGGCCCACGTGAGCTCCCGCTCGCCGCGATTCCCCTTCTCTTCTCGATTCAACAGCTGATCGAAGGTGTTGTCTGGCTGACATTTCGCTACGAGGCGCCGCTGCTCAACGCGGTGATGACGCACGCGTACTCGTTTTTCTCCCACGTTCTGTGGCCGGTGTATGTCCCCGTGGCCGTGCTGTTGATTGAACCACCTGGGTGGCGCCGCAGCACGTTGTGGGGATTCTGCGCAGCAGGCGCGGCCGCGGCCGCGTACCTCATGTACATGCTGGTGGAATTCCCAGTCGTCTCCCGAGCCACGGGCCAGCATATCGAGTACGTCTCTCCTCATTTCTTTGCAGCCGCGGTGATGAGCGTCTACCTGCTGTCGACAGCCATCAGCCCGATGGTGTCAACGCATCGCTGGGTGAAGATATTTGGTGTGCTCGCCGCGGCGTCGTTTGCGGCGGCATACTATTTTTACGCAAGATGGTTTATCTCGGTATGGTGCCTCTTTGCCGCAGTCCTGAGCCTTGTCTTGTGTGCGCACCTCGCGTCGGGAACGCGACGAACTGAAGCGAGCGCTGCATGAACGACGTAGCGCTATCAAAGACGATGCCTGCCGGCCATGTTGGTTTCGCGAGTGGCGTATACGCCATGGGCGTGCTGGTCGGCGCGCCCTTGTGGGGCTTCATCTCGGACCGCGTTGGGCGAAACCTCGTCCTGCTCACAGGTTTTGCTGGATACGTGGTCACCTTGATGGCTCTCCCGATCCCAGGGAGAGTCGGCATAGAGGGCCTCTACCTGCTACGAGGCAGCACCGGATTCTTCGTGGCGGCCATCGTTCCACTCGTCTCCGTGATCGCGGTCGAACGCACCGTCGAGGCCCAGCGCGCGCGTCGCATGGCGGGCATCGCTGAAGTGTCCCCAGACGGCGTGCTCAAGTGACTGCCACCCATTCTTCCTTCCACTTCACGTGGCTCATCTGGGCCTCGGCGTTTCTGCTGCCCTGGACATTGTTGTTCGTCGCCCGGCCCGACTTGCGTCGACCGATGCTGTGGGCCAGCGCGCTGACGGCGCCGTTTGGCCTGACGCAACCGCTGTTCGTGCCGCGCTACTGGAACCCACCCACATTGTTCGACCTGGCCCAGCGAACCGGCTTCGACATCGAAAGCCTGATCTTCTGCTTTGCCATCGGCGGCCTCGGCATCGCCGTGTACCGGGCTGTCACCGGGATTCCGTTTCGGTCAATGGATCAGGCCGCGCGCCACTCGCCGCGCCACCGCTGGCACCTGCTGGCGCTGGCCACTCCTGTGATGGTCTTTGCTGGTCTGGTCATGCTGCCATGGAATCCGATCTACCCCGGCATCCTGGCGATGCTGTTGGGCGGGCTGGCCACGTTGTTCTGCCGGCCGGACCTCTGGCGGAACACGCTCGTCGGCGGTGCAGTCTTCCTGCTGCTTTACAGCGTGTTCCTGCTTGGCCTGAGGTGGATCTGGCCCGGATACATCGCAGCCGTCTGGAATCTGGGCGACTTGCTGGCTTGGCAGCCTTGGGGCTTCCCGGCGGAGGAGCTCCTGTTCGGCTTCGCCTTCGGCACCTATTGGAGCAGCGTCCACGAACACCTGGCCTGGCGCCAGCGGGACGAAGCTCGCATGCTGCGGCTTCTGCGATCGGGCGCATTGAGCCATGAGTAACTCCATTTTCAGGGGAAAGCAATGACCAGCAAGACACGGGTCGCAGTCGTCGGCTACGGCGTGATCGGCAAGCGCGTCGCACAGGCCGTGGCCAGCCAGACCGACATGGTTCTCGCGGGCGTGGCCGATGTGGTGGCCGACTGGCGGATCGAGGCCGCTGCGGCCCGGGGGCTACCGCTGTATGCGGCCGATGCCTCCGCAGTCGCGCCCATGCGCGCTGCAGGCCTGGACCTCAGGGGATCGCTAGACGACCTGCTGACCCTGTGCGACATCGTGGTTGACTGCACGCCGAAGCGCGTCGGCGCGAGAAACGCCGAACGCTATCGCACCGCTGGCAAGCGCTTCATGCTGCACGGCGGGGAGAAGCACGAAACCACGGGCCATTCGTTCGTTGCCGAAGCAAATTATGCCTCGGCCGTTGGTCGTGACTCCACCCGCGTGGTGTCGTGCAACACCACCTCGATCGTTCGCACGCTCGGCGCGCTGAAGCGTGCCGGCTTGCTCAAGCGCGCGCGGGGCACGCTGCTACGGCGCGCCACCGACCCCTGGGAGAGCCACCTCGGCGGCCTCATGAACACGGCCTTGCCGGAACCGTCGATCCCCAGCCACCAGGGGCCTGACGCGCGCAACGTCGATCCCGAACTCGACGTGGTGACCATGGCCGTGGCCGTGCCGATGACCATCGCGCACGTCCATTACTGGGCGGTCGACCTGACCCGGGCCGCTACGGAGGATGAAGTCCGGGCAGCTTTCGCCAGTTCGAGTCGGATCGCGCTGCTGCGTGGCGACGCCGGCCTGGTAGCGCCGAACGTGGTCAAGGAATTGATGGCGGACAGCGGCCGGCCGCACGACAGCCTGTACGAAGTCGGGCTGTGGGCGGACATGCTGCGGGTGCAGGGCACCGAGCTGTTCTACGCCTACATGGTCGACAACCAGGCCATCGTGATCCCCGAGACGATCGATGCCATCAGGGCGTTGAGCGGTAATCCTGCCAGTGCCTCCGAGTCCATCGCCATCACTGACGCAGCGCTCGGCATGGGCACCCCTTTCGCGGCCCCGCCCAAGGCCTGACGACTACGCCCATCCGCTATCACCATCACAGGAGATCAATGATGAAACTCGCATTCCTCGGCGCCGCCGGCACCGTTACCGGCTCCAAGAGCCTGGTTTCACACGAGGGCAAGCAAGTCCTCATCGATTGCGGCCTGTTCCAGGGCTACAAGAATCTGCGCCTGATGAACTGGGATGAATTCTCTTTCGACGTGAAGCAGCTCGATGCGGTAGTGCTAACGCATGCCCACCTGGATCACTCCGGTGCTCTTCCGCTGCTGGTCAAACGCGGCTATCGAGGCCCGGTCTTCGCGACGCCATCAACCATCGACGTCTGCGGCGTGCTGCTGCCGGACAGCGGACGCATCCAGGAGGAAGACGCCGAATACGCCAACCGGCGCAAGTTTTCGAAGCACAAGCCGGCCTTACCGCTGTACACCGAAGCCGACGCTGACCGCGCCCTGCGCCGACTGGAACCGCTGCCCTCCGGCCAGATCGGTACGCTGGCTGACGGTATGCAAGTGCGCCTTCGGCGCGCCGGTCATATCCTGGGTGCCAGTTCAGTCGAGCTGACAGCGGCCGGTACCACGGTGCTGTTCTCCGGCGACCTTGGCCGGCCCGACGACCTCATCATGCGTGAACCGGAGCCGATCGAACGGGCGGACTACATCGTTGCCGAATCAACCTACGGCAATCGACTGCACGACGCGACCGATGCCGAACAGCTTCTCGCCCAGGTCATCACGCGCACGGCGGCGCGCGGCGGCATCGTAGTGATCCCGGCATTTGCGGTCGGACGGGCCCAGTCGCTCCTGTATGCCATCTATCGCCTGAAGCAGCGGCGCGAAATCCCGGACTTGCCGATCTACCTGAACAGTCCGATGGCCATCGACATGACCGATATCTACCACCGGCACCGAGCCGAGCATCGCCTGTCGCAGGAAGAGTGCATCGGCATGTGCCAGGTGGCGACGATGGTCCGCAGCGTGGAGGAGTCGAAAGCACTGGTAGCGCAGCACCGCCCGGCAGTCATCGTGTCGGCCAGCGGCATGGCCACGGGCGGACGGGTCCTGCACCACCTGAAGGCGTTGGCACCGGACGCGCGCAACAGCGTCGTGTTCGCCGGCTACCAGGCCGGCGGCACGCGCGGCGGTCGCATGGTGGCCGGAGAACGCAGCATCCGCATCCATGGGGAGGACATCCCGGTCAACGCTGAAATCGTGTCTTTGCCGGGCATGTCAGCGCATGCGGATGCGCAGCAGATTGTGGCCTGGCTAAGGACTGCACCGAATCCGCCCAAGGCCGTCTACCTCAATCACGGCGAGCCCGCGGCCGCCGATGCACTGCGCGAGCGGATCGAGCGGGAGCTGGGCTGGCCGGCGAAGGTCCCGCAGCTCGGCCAGACGGTAGAGATCGCGCAATGAACTCAGCGCTACTGCGTCTGCGTCCACTCGGGATCGACACTCACCGCGAAAACGTGATCTACATGCGGCGCGACTGCCATGTCTGCCGCGCCGAAGGATTTCAAGCCCAGACCCGTGTCCAGGTGACGCTTGGCAAACGGCACATCATCGCGACGCTCAATGTGATCGACTCGGACATTCTGGCTCTGGATGAGGCAAGCCTGTCGGCCAGCGCCTGGCCAGCCCTCGGCGCCGCCCCGGGGGATGAAGTCGACGTGTCGCATGCACCGACTGTGGACTCGCTGAGCGCGATGCGGGCCAAGGTTTACGGCCACCGGCTGGAAGCGCCGGCCTTGAGAGCGATCATCGGAGACGTGGCGGCTGGTCGCTACTCCGACATCCACATCGCGGCGTTCCTGAGCTCCTGCGCCGGCGGCCGCATGGACCTGCAGGAAACCATCGACCTGACCCGGGCGATGGTCGATGTCGGCGATCGGATCGATTGGGGCCGCTCGCCAATCGCCGATAAGCATTGTGTTGGCGGGCTGCCCGGCAACCGCACCAC
>JBKJTX010000449.1:0-6983 GCA_046590315.1 Ramlibacter sp.
CCCAAACGGCCGTCGGTGCCGACCTCGCGCGCAACCCGCGTCACTTCCGACGCGAACGAGCGCAGCTGGTCCACCATCGTGTTCGTGGCTTCCTTCAACTGCAGAATTTCGCCACGCACGTCCACCGTGATCTTCTTGGACAAGTCGCCGTTGGCCACGGCGATGGTTACGTCGGCGATGTTGCGAACCTGCGCCGTCAAGTTGCCGGCCATCTGGTTGACCGAATCCGTCAGGTCCTTCCATACGCCTGACACGCCCTTCACCTTGGCCTGTCCGCCCAACTTGCCTTCGGTGCCCACCTCGCGCGCGACGCGAGTCACTTCTGACGTGAACACCGACAGCTGCTCGATCATGGAATTCACGAGCTTGGCCGAGCGCAGGAATTCTCCGCGCAGCGCACGGCCGTCCACCTGCAGGTCCATCGACTGGCCCAGGTCGCCCTTGGCCACGGCGCCGATGGTGCGGGCGATGTCCGTGGTCGGCCGCACCAGATCGTCGATCAAGGTGTTGAGCGAATCGACCTGCGCTGCCCAGCCGCCGACTGCGCCCGGCGCTGCCATCCGCTGCGACAGACGGCCTTCCTTGCCAACCGTCGTGCGCAGGCGAGCAGCTTCGTTGGTAATTTGGGACGCGTTGCCAATCGTCCGGTTGAAAGCTTCGGCAATTCGCGCATCGGTGCCGGACCAATCGGAGGGCAGGCGGGCGGCAAAGTCGCCATCGGAAAAGGCCATCATCGCGGCCAGAATCTGCCGCGAGCGGGCTTCGGCATCGCGGGGCGCGGTGACCAGTGGCGGCGGATAGCCAGCAGATGAGCTGCCATTTCCGTTCTTGGGTTTTCTGGACGAAGGAGAAATCTGCTCCATGAAGGCTCCGACTACTTAGCGTTGATACTGAGAAACACGGCTATTGTTGAGTGTCTCAGCATCTTTCCATCTCCCACGTAGGACGTTTCCCACAGCCTTTGGATTGCGGTTTCCTCCGTGCAAATTGCAAGCCCGCAGGCTCTATGCTTGTCTCAGTCGCCCCCCTTTTCTGGAACCTTCATGCTTGATCCGATATTGGTCGCCACCAACGGCACGGTCGAATGCCACCTTCTGCCCGCCTTGGCCAACCGCCACGGCCTCATTACCGGCGCCACAGGCACGGGCAAAACCGTCACGCTGCAGACGCTGGCCGAGAATTTCCCCAAGAGGGGCGTCCCGGTGTTCATGGCCGACGTGAAGGGGGATCTGGCCGGCATCAGCCAAGCGGGGAAGGTCGGCGAGAAACTGGCCGCCTTGTTGAAGGAGCGCGGGGTGCCGACGCCCGAGCCGTTCGCCTGTCCGACCACGATGTGGGACGTGTTCGGCGAACAGGGTCACCCGGTGCGCGCAACGATTTCCGACATGGGGCCGTTGCTGCTGGGTCGCATGCTGGGCCTCAACGAAACGCAGTCCGGAGTGCTGAACCTCGTATTCAAGATTGCCGACGACAACGGCCTGCTGCTGCTCGACTTGAAAGACCTGCGCGCGATGCTGCAGCACGTCGGCGACAACGCCAGCGACTTCCGCACCGAGTACGGCAACATCAGCGCGGCCAGCGTCGGCATCATCCAGCGGGGCCTGCTGCAAATCGAGTCGCAGGGCGGCGAAAAATTCTTCGGCGAGCCGATGCTGGACATCCAGGATTTGCTGCAGACGGACGAAAAGGGCCACGGCATCGTCAACATCCTCACGGCCGACAAGCTGCTCAATGCCCCGCGCCTGTACGCCACCTTCCTGTTGTGGCTGCTGTCCGAGATCTTCGAACAGTTGCCCGAGATCGGCGACCCCGACAAGCCCAAGCTGGTGTTCTTCTTCGATGAGGCGCACCTGCTCTTCGACGAGGCGCCGAAGATCCTGCTCGAACGCATCGAGCTGGTCGTGCGTCTGGTGCGCTCCAAAGGTGTGGGTGTGTATTTCGTGACGCAAAACCCCCTGGACATCCCGGACAGCGTGCTTGCGCAACTGGGCAACCGGGTGCAGCACGCACTGCGCGCCTACACCCCGCGCGATCAGAAAGCGGTGAAGGCCACGGCGCAAACGATGCGGCAGAAACCGGGCCTGGATATCGAGACGGCCATTACCGAGCTGGCGGTGGGTGAAGCGCTGTTGAGTTTTCTGGACGCGAAAGGCCGCCCCAGCATCACAGAGCGCGCCTTTGTCTTGCCACCCGGCAGTCAGATCGGGCCGATCACATCCGAAGAACGCAGGGCGCTGATCGCGGGCTCGGTGGTGGCCGGCGTATACGAAAAGATCGCTGATCGCGAGTCCGCGTATGAAAAGTTGAAGGGCCGCACCGTGGCTGCGCAGGACCAGGCGGCGCCATCGGGCAGGCCGGTACCGACGAGCGATTCGTCTCGCGGTACCGCTGCGGGCACGGCTGCACCGCCCGCGGCCGGAGGCGGCGTCCTGGACAGCCTGCGCGACGCGGTCTTCGGATCCACCGGCCCGCGCGGCGGACGTCACGAAGGATTGGCCGAGAACATGGCGAAGTCCGCGGTGCGCAGCATCGGCAGCGCCGTGGGCCGCGAGATCATTCGCGGTGTGCTGGGCGGGATCATGGGGGGCAAACGGCGCTAAAGGCCTTCGCCACTTTGCAGCTTCCTGCTGTACAGTGCCTTTTTTGAAGGCCTCGAATGTCCGCAGACGCACCTGGTCCACGTCACATCCGGCTCACGTCGCATTCCGGCGGCGCGGCCGGGCTTCCTATCTCCTGGGCCGCCCCCACGGCCACTGAGCGCGGGCCCATCGTGGGCACCACCACCAACCGCAGCCACCGCAACGTCGTGGGCACGCACAGCGGCTCGTACAGTGTGTACCGGGCACTTGCGGTCGCAGCCGGCGCGCTGTCGCGCAGCCACAAGGCCGACCTGACCAACACGTCCCCGACCGACGTGATTGGTCCCTACCCGCAGTGGAGCGAACCGGGCCGCATCGTGAGCCTCGACCCCTGGGGCGCCGTGGTGGCCGATGCGTTCTCGGGCGAGCTGGCCGCGGGCTACGACATTCGCCCTACCATTGCCGTGACCAAGGCGCATGTGATCCTGCCTGAAGTGATCGAGGCCCTGCAAAGCGGCCGCCTGAAGGCCGACGGCAAGGTGCTCACCGCCGGCGGCGCAGCGCAAGTGACCAAGGCAGCGATCGAACCGGTGTGGTGGTTGCCAGGCATCGCCAAGCGCTTCGGCTGCTCCGAAACCGACCTGCGGCGCGTGCTGTTCGAGGAAACCGGTGGCATGTATCCGGAGCTGGTGACCCGCAGCGACCTTGAAGTGTTCCTGCCACCCATTGGCGGGCAGACAATCTATATCTTCGGCAACCCGCACCATTTGGCCGACACCAGTGTCGAGCTGACCGCCCGCGTCCACGACGAGTGCAACGGCTCGGACGTCTTCGGCTCCGATATCTGCACCTGCCGCCCCTACCTCACGCACGCCATCGAGGAGTGCATCCAGGGTGCGCAGCGCGGCGGAGTGGGCCTCGTCGCGTACTCGCGCAAAGAAGGCCGGGCACTCGGTGAAGTCACCAAGTTCCTGGTCTACAACGCGCGCAAGCGGCAAGTCGGCGGCGACACGGCCGACCAGTATTTCGCGCGCACGGAATGCGTGGCCGGCGTGCAGGACATGCGGTTCCAGGAGCTGATGCCCGACGTGCTCCACTGGTTAGGCATCAAGAAGATCCACCGGCTCGTCTCGATGAGCAACATGAAGTTCGACGCCATCACGGGGCAGGGCATCGAGATCGGCGAACGCGTGAACATCCCTGACGACCTGATCCCCGCCGACGCCCGCGTGGAGATGGACGCCAAAATGGCGGCCGGCTATTTCACGCCGGGGCATGTGCCCGACGCCGACGAACTCAAAAAACCCAAAGGCAGGGAGCTCTAAGCTTGGGCACCCATCTCGGTTCTCATCGCGGCGAAGCCGAAACCGCCGCGTCGTTGCTGCGCACCACCGTCGCGATCCGCGAGCGCGCCGGGCAGTTGCTCCAACGCGCACGCAATGGCGAGTCGCGCTGGTTTGAGGTCGAAGACCGCGCACTTGACGCCACGGCGACCGAAGTGGTCACGGCAACCAAACTGCGCTATCCCAAACTGCATATTCCCGTGCATAGCCGATGGCGGCATTTCGAGGCTGGCGGTGTGGACCGCAAGGGCGGGCTCGATCGCCTGCTGGGGGAGCTGCCCTCCTCGGCTCGCGCCAACGCATTGATCGACCTGACCGTCGTCAGCGTGCTGCTCGATGCGGGTGCCGGACCCGATTGGAAGTACGTCGAAAGCGCGACGCAGCAGACCTTCACCCGTTCTGAAGGTTTGGGCGTGGCGAGCTTTCACGCCTTCACTGCGGGTTTGTTTTCAAGCGACAAGAATCGGCCACTGCAAGTCGACTCGGCCGGCCTTCGTGGCTTGGCCACCGAGCATCTCGCCGCCGCGTTCCAGGTGAGCGAGTCCAACCCATTGGTTGGCATCGCCGAACGCGCGATCCTGCTGCGCCGGTTGGGGGAAGTGCTGGCCGGGGAGTCCGAAGTTTTCGGCGAACACGGTCGGCCGGGGGCTCTCTTCGACTTTCTCGTCGCGGGTCCCGAAGCGCCGCACACCGCCGACGTAGCAGCGCACGACATCTTCTCGCAACTGCTCGCGAGCTTCGCGCCCATCTGGCCGGCCAACAACGCCATCGGCGCCGTGGCGCTGGGCGACTGCTGGCGGCATTCCGCGGTGCGCAGCGAGGGACTTTCCGACGGCTGGATGCCCTTCCACAAGCTCACGCAGTGGCTGACCTATTCGCTGCTGGAGCCATTCGAATGGTGCGGTGTGAAGGTGCGCGACGTACACCTTCTCACGGCCTTGCCTGAGTACCGCAACGGTGGGTTGCTTATGGACAGCGGCCTCTTGCGCCTGCGGGATGACTCGGCCGCGAACGAAATATGGCAGCCCGGCGACGAGATCATCGTGGAGTGGCGCGCGTTGACAGTGGCGTTGATGGATGAAGTCGCCGATGCCGTGCGCCGGCAACTGCGGTTGGACGAGACGCACCTGCCACTGGCGAAGGTGTTGGAAGGCGGCACCTGGGCGGCGGGCCGGGCGCTGGCGCAGCGGCTTCGCGGCGGGCTGCCGCCACTGCGAGTGGCCAGCGACGGGACCGTGTTTTAAGAAAGAACCAATGAACAACGTCCACCTCATCGATCACCCTCTGGTTCAGCACAAGCTGACCCTCATGCGGAAAAAGGAATCCTCGACCAACAGCTTCCGGCGCCTCCTCAATGAGCTTGCCATGCTCATGGCCTACGAGGTCACGCGCGACATGGCGATGCAGGAAGTGGAGATCGAAACGCCGCTGGAGATAACCAAAGGCAAGGTGATCGACGGCAAGAAACTGGTCTTCGTGTCGATCCTGCGCGCCGGCACCGGCATTCTGGACGGCATGCTAAGCGTGGTGCCGGGTGCGCGCGTCGGACACATCGGGCTGTACCGAGACCCCAAGACGCTCACGGCAGTGGAGTACTACTTCAAGATGCCGCAGGCCATGCAGGACCGGGACGTGATCGTGGTCGATCCGATGCTGGCCACTGGCAATTCGGCCATCGCCGCGGTGGAGCGCTTGAAGGAGCTGGGGCCCAAATCGATCAAGTTCGTGTGCCTGCTCACCTGTCCCGAGGGCATCAAGGCACTGCAGACCGCGCACCCCGACGTGCCGATCTACACTGCGGCGATCGACCGGCAACTTAACGAACACGGGTACATCTTGCCGGGCCTCGGCGACGCCGGCGACCGGATGTTCGGGACCAAGTAGTTTGTTCGGGCGGATAGACTCTCGCCCCATGTCACGATTTATAACGCTGGCCTTTTTGGCGCTGGCGTGCCCCCCCTCTTTCGCTGCGCCTTTCACCCCCAAAACCGACACGGAAGTTGTCGAGCGGCTGCCCTCCACGGCCAGCGACCCATCGGTACGCCGGGTCGATTCGCTGCGCAAACAACTCGCCGCCCGTCCCGCCGACAGTGCCCTGCGTCTCGAAATCGGCAAGCGCTACTTCGACCTGGCGATGGTGCAGGGCGATCCACGCTATGTCGGCTACGCCTCCGCCGCCATTGCGCCGCTTGAAAAATCCGCCCCCAACGACGCCGGCTACTGGCTCACCCGCGGCCTGATCCAGCAATACAGCCATGACTTTGCCGGCGCACTGCTCAGCCTCGGCAAGGCGAGCGAACTGGACCCCAAGGCAGCTGAGCCCGTTGCTTGGCGCGCCGCCATCCACATGTTGCAGGCGCGCTACCCCGAAGCGCTCTCCGAATGCACGCGACTGGTGGCACTCGCACACCCGTTGTATGCGCAAGGCTGCACCGCTTACGTGCAAGCCAGCACCGGACATCTGAGCGCAGCCTACAGCGCGCTCAGCAAGGAATTGGCCGTTGCCGGCTCGGTAGCGCCGGAACTGGCGCTCTGGGTTTACACCCGGCTGGCCGAGATGGCGATCCGCCTGAAGCTAACCGACAAAGCCGAGGCGCACTACAGCGAGGCGCTGCGGCTCGGCGTGACCGATCAGTACCTGCTCGGCGCCTATGCCGACTTCCTGCTACAGCAAAAGCGACCCGCAGAAGTGATGAAGCTGCTCGCCGAATGGGAGCGCTCTGACATCCTCCTGCTACGCCTGGCGCTGGCCGGCAAAGCCGCTAACGATCCGCGCGCCAAGGGTTGGGCCGAACAGCTGCGCGACCGCTTCGCCGCTGCAGCCTTGCGCGGCGACCGCTTGCACGAGCAGGAAGCGGCTCGCTTCGAGCTCGACGTCGAGAACCAGCCCGCAAAGGCGCTCGACCTTGCGTCGCGCAATTACACAGCGCAAAAAGAGGCGCGCGACGCCGAGATCCTCCTGCGCAGCGCAGCGGCCGCGAACAACGTCAAAGCGGCACAGCCCGCCTTGGACTGGCTGCGCGCCACCCACTACGAAGATCCGGCGTTGGCCGCCGTCGCT
>JBKJTX010000013.1:0-12339 GCA_046590315.1 Ramlibacter sp.
CCCGAGGGGGCTGGCCCGCCTTGGGGCGGCCCGGCGGCGGGCCGGCTTCGCGTGGCCCTGAAATCCACCATCTTCAAGGCGAATCTTTCGATCGCCGACATCGACCACGCGTACTACGCCGATCACCAGTTGACGCTGGCGCGGCATCCAAGCGAAACCGACGAGCGCATGATGATCCGTCTTGCGGCGCTGGCGCTCAACGCGCACAAGCTCCAGACCGTGTGCAACGGCGACGCCACGCTGGCGTTCGGCGCCGGGCTGTCCAACCCCGAAGATCCCGACGTCTCAATCCGCGACTACACCGGCCGCACCCGAGTGTGGATCGAAGTCGGCCAGCCCGAAGAAAAGCCGCTGGCCAAGGCCTGCGGCAAGGCCGACGAGGTGCTGGTGTACTGCTTTCACCATGCAGCGGAAGTCTGGTGGCGCGGGATCGAAACAAAGCTCACACGGCTGGACAACCTTTCGGTCTGGCGGGTTCCGACGGCGGCCTCACAGGCCCTGGCGGCGTTGGCCGAACGCAGCATGCAGTTGCAAGCCACAGTGCAGGAAAGCGGCCTGATGTTCAGCGGCGCGGGCGGCAGCGTCGACATCGAGCCGCTGCGGTTCAAGTAGTGCCTCTCAAGCGGGCATCATGCGCCCGCAGCTCCAGCACTGCTCGAACCCGCCCTCCACTGTCTCGCCGCACTCGCACGACCACAGTCGTTGACGCACTTGGGTCAGGTCGCGCAACAGCGCGCGCGCAGGCGCCTCCTGCTCATCGTGCGTGAGCCAAACTTCGGGTAGGCACTGGTCGGGGGGCAATTCGCCGGCGGCCGCGCCCAGGAAGTAGCGCTGGGTCGATGCCGCTATGCCCGCATGACGCAAGGCGTCGACCCAGAGCGCGGCAATTGCGATGTTGGGCGCCTGGACCAGCCGCAGCATCAGGTTTTTTCGGCCCGCGCTGCGGGGGCGTCGCCCTCGGCCGCGCGTTCGGAATACTTGTTGAAGCGCCAGGCGCCGCCATGCAGGGTGATGCGGCGCCAGGTCTGGCGTTTTGCAGCCGGGCTCATCTCCGGCCAGTGCTGGACTTCCTCGAAACTGCGGCCGCAGCCCTTGCAGACCGCGTCGCCTTGACTGGTCGAGCAAATGGCGATGCAGGGCGTGTCGGGCGTGCTGTCGTACCAGGCCTTCCAGGCGTCGTAGGCCTTGGGGGGGAAGCCCTGCTCGGCCGCTTCGTCCTCGTGATAGAAGATCATGAGCGCGTACACCTCGGCCAGCGCGCGCAGTTCGGGCGCCAACGTGATGCCGTCGAGTGAGGGCTTTTTTCCGCGCCAATAGTTGATGGCGGCTTCGATGTCAGTGATGTGGATCGCGGCCATGTAACGAAGAGCAAGGCAGGGTCATGATAGCGCCCCGGCGCCCCCACACAAAAGAGCCGGGTCGTGTTGTAATGGGTGCACGAAGGGGAGTAGCTCCCGCTTGTTGCAGCGCAGGGAGGTGTCCGCACAGGGCATCGCGGCAATAAGTATCGTCAAGTCGTCAATACGAAGATAACTCTTCCGGCTTGTCGGGCACAAATCGCATGACTCCATGCCGAGCAAGACCTTCGACGGAATCTGATCCAGGTTCGGTCGAAGAACGCTTGCGATTCACCGCAAGCGCACTCCTCCGCCCGCGCACGGTTCAGGTTGATGTTCGAACGCAACCTGGAGTTTTGTCATGGAATTTTTATCCGCTGCGTGGTGGTCGGCATTGCTGGCTATCGTGCTCATCGACCTTGTGCTCGCCGGTGACAACGCGATCGTGATCGCGCTGGCCGCCCGCAACCTACCACCGCACCTGAAGAGAAAAGCTATCGTCTGGGGCACCGCTGGCGCCATCGCCGTGCGCTCGGTCATGACGATCGGGGTGGTGTGGCTGCTAAAGATTCCCGGACTCATGCTGTTGGGCGGTCTGGGTCTGATCTGGATCGCTTACAAATTGCTTGCCGACCAGGGCGACGAAAAAAGCCACGGTCCGATCGCCAGCACCTTCTGGGGCGCCATGAAGACCATCGTCGTGGCTGACGCGCTAATGGGCATCGATAACGTGCTGGGCGTCGCGGGGGCCGCGCAAGGCGAGTTCGACCTGGTGGTGATCGGCCTTGTGGTGAGCGTGCCCATCGTGGTGTTCGGCAGCACGCTGGTGTTGAAACTGGTCGAGCGCTTTCCGCTGGTGATCCACGCGGGCGCCGCGGTGCTGGCCTACACAGCGGCGCGGATGATCGTGGGCGAACCTGTACTGGACGAGGTCTTCGACCATGTGGCCGCACGCTGGGCCACCTATGCCGCCGCCGTCGCCGGGGTCCTGGCCGCGGGCCACTGGGCCGCGCGCAGCAGTCAACGCACGCTCAACACCTAGGAGAAACGTCATGGAAAAAATCATCGTGTATTTCGACGACGCCGCCTATGCGCAGCAGCAGCTGGCGCCGATGCGCGGCAATGACGTGCCAGACACGGCCGCGCCTACGCACTGGGTGTTGGTGGCGTGCGCGCCGCGCATGACCCGGCACATCGGCAAGTTCGTGAGCTACAGCGCACGAGAGAACTGGCGAGGCAAGTGGGCCGAAAAGGTCTTCGCACTCCTGACGCCGCAGCTGCGCGGCGCGGGCGACAGCGTGACCACTGTGCTGGCTAAAGGGCCGCTGCCAGAACTCACGCGGCGCCTGATTGCCGAACATGGGGCAGCGCGTGTGCTTGACGCGCGCCGGCCCAAGTTCGGCCAGGACCTCGCGCCGGTAATGGCGCAGCAGCCCGGTCGCGAGCACGCGCGCTGGGAGGTGCCCGGCGCGGTACTGGGCCTGGGCACGCTGCTGGTGTTGGCCGCCGAATAGCCGCACGCTCTGGGCATGGCGCCGGTGTATGCTGCCGCCATGCTCAAGCTCATCGTGAAATGGCTGCTTAGCGCAGCGGCACTGTTTTTTGTCGCCTACCTCTACAGCGGGGTAGAGGTGAAGAGTTTCGGGGCAGCAATGATCGCGGCGTTCGTGATCGGACTGCTCAATACCGTGGTACGGCCTGTTCTGGTGGTGCTCACGTTGCCCGTGACATTGATTACGCTGGGACTCTTCCTCTTCGTCATCAATGCACTGATGTTCTGGGCGGCCTCCGGCCTACTGGACGGGTTTCACGTGCGCGACTTCGTGGCCGCCCTGATTGGCTCGCTCATCTATTCGGTCATCGGTGTCGTGATCGAGTCAGCGCTCGAGCGCCTGTTCTCGAAGAAGTGACGCCACCTGCCGCGCGCGGGTGTCGATGATCGAAGCCTCGATATGGTCGCCGGCGCCATGCGCGCCTTTTCGAGCCAACTCCTGCGCTGCCTTGAAGCGGTCCATCGCCGCCTGATAGTCCAGGTGGGCCACCTGGACTTCGGCCTCGGCCCGGATGGCGCGTAAGGCTTGGCCCTGCGCCGTGTAGGCAGTTGCCAGCAGTTGCCAGGCCTGTGCGTCCTTGGGATTCAACGCGACCCACGTCTGCAGCCGCTGCGCAACATCCGAAGCACGCCCGGCCTGCAGGCGGGCCTGCGACGAAAGCAGCACTTCGGGCCGGGCCGTGATCGGCACATCGGCGAGCGCGGCAGCGCGGCTGCCATCGCCGGCCTGCAGCGCAATCTCCGCGGCCAGCAACATGGCTTGGCGGGTGGCCGCGGCGTCCCCGCGCACCAGAGTGGAGAGCCGCTCCACCAGCTTCGCCGCCCCAGCGTTGTCGCGCAGCTTGGCGCTCGCCAGCGCTGCGGCGTAGAGCGCGCCGGCCTGCCGCGCGCGACTGCTTGCGGCCTGCACCGCATCTTGGGCGACGTAGCTGCGCAGAACGTCGACGCCCGGGTTGGAAAGCACGCGGGCGCGCCCGGCCATCATGGCGTGCAACGCGTCCGGCTCGGGCGCTGGGCCGCGCGCCGTGAGCGGCTGACGCGACTGCATGTCGGCGATTCGCTCGGTCGTCATCGGGTGGGTGCGCAAGTACGGGAAGGCGCCGTTGTCGTTGAGGCGGGAGGCTTGCTGCAGCTTCTCGAACATTCCCACGAAGCCTTGCGGATCGAACCCCGCCTGCGTCGCGACACCCAGCCCGACACGATCCGCCTCGCGCTCCATGTCGCGCGAGAAATTGAGCTGGTTTTGCATCGCCAGCGCCTGGCCGCTCACGATCAGGGCGTTGGCCGCGTCGGGGCTCTTGCTGGCGGCGATCGCGCCCAGGATCATGGCGCCTATGAGCAGGGGCGTATTCTTCTTTTCCTGCGCCATCAGGCGCGAGATGTGGCGCTGCGTGACGTGACTGAGCTCATGCGCCAGTACGGACGCGAGCTCGTCACGGGTCGCGGTCACACTCACCAGGCCCAGGTGCAATCCCATCCAGCCACCCGGCAAGGCGAACGCGTTGATCGTCCGGTCTTTCCCGAGCAGCACCTGCCAGGCGAAGCGCTCGTCCAATTCGGGTGTGAGCTCGCCGCGCGCGCGGGCCCCCGCTAGCAGGCGGCTCCAGATCCCCAGCACGTACTCGTCGAGAACGGGATCGTCCAGGTAATCCGGATCGCGGTACAGCTCGCGCGCGATCTTCTCACCGAGTTTGCGCTCGGCGCCGCTGGTCATCTCGCTGGTATCGCCGAGGGTCGGGAGTTGGGCGCGCACCGGCGCGCATGCCACGATCACCGCCGCGAGCAATCCGCCTGCGCGCGCGACCGTGGCGGCGCGAACCGCGCGAAGTGTGTGGACGCCGGGGATCAAAACGAATCCAACGGCATGAAGCCGACGACTTGCGCCGTCGCCGGGTCGACGAAGGCGGTCCAGAAATTCTTGCGGCCAACCATCGGCAGCCACGCCGTTCGAGCAGGGTCGCGGCCCATCGCCTTCAAGACGGCATCAATCTGCGCGTCCTTTAGCGGAAAGCGCGTCTTGAGCTGGGCCACGGGTTTGGCTGCCCGCAGCACCGCCCCCCGCGCAGTCTCGTAGGGCTGCCACAGGTCGGGACGGGCCGCCAGTTCGAGCCCTTGGATGGCAGCCAGGGTGGCATCGACCTCCTCGGTGGCGCTGCGAAAGGGTCGCACCGCCAGCAGGGTCGGGCCGGACCAGGGGAAACTCTGAACCGCGGTGCGCGGACGACTAAGCAGTTCCTCGGGGACGTCAACGGCATGCACGACCCGGAAGCGATCCACCTCGAACACGAGGTGCACCGGGCGGGCCAAGGCCACGGTCCATAGCCCATAGCTCAGCGCGGCAATTTGCAGCAGCCCGATCACCGCCAGATCCAGCCGGAGTTCCCTGCGCGGCTTGCGGGTGTTGAAGACTGCAAGCGTGATCAGCGGGCCGATGATGACGTCGACGATGGCGATTAGAAGAAACAGCTCGCGGCCGCCCGATATTTCGCGATACGGATACGGATACCAGAGCCCAAAGACCAGCGCGCCCGCCATGGCCGCCACAGCCATGCAAATGGTGAGGTGGATGCCGGACGCCCGAAACCGCTCTTGCCAGTTGCCCATCGCCTTATGATGCACCAGGATCGTGAACAAACGGTAAATGGCGGTTGTCTGCCCCCTTTCAAGTCGTATGAGCTCTCTCACCCACTTTGACTCGCAAGGCAAAGCCCATATGGTGGATGTGGGCGAGAAGCCGGCGACTCACCGTACCGCGGTGGCGAGCGGACGCATCGAGATGCTTGCCACCACCCTCGCTCTCATTGAGGCTGGCACCGCAAAAAAAGGTGACGTGCTCGGCGTCGCGCGGATCGCGGGTATCCAGGCGGCCAAGAGAACCAGCGATCTGATCCCGCTTTGTCATCCGCTGGCCCTGTCGCGGGTCGCCCTCGAGTTTGAAAGCCGCGCCGCCGAGGCCGCGCAACCCGCCAGCGTGCTTTGCACGGCGACGGTGGCGACGGTCGGCCCAACTGGGGTCGAAATGGAAGCCCTCACCGCCGTCCAGATTGCCCTGCTGACGATCTACGACATGTGCAAAGCGGTGGACCGCGGCATGGTGATCACCAACGTACGCCTGCTGGAAAAGCACGGCGGCAAGTCCGGCCCGTTTCGGGCCGGCTAGGCCCTCAGCGTCACGGCGCTCCGTCGGCGCGGCCTGCCGACCACTCCGCATAGGCTTCCGGAAATGCCGCCCGGAAGCGCGCTAGTGCCTGCACCGCCTCGTCACTGCGACCGAGCAATGTCGCGCTCGCGATCAATTTCTCGATCACACGAGGTTCCGGCGAGTAGTGCAGGAGCGCGCGCGCGCCGGCCAGCGCCCAGTCCGCATTCGCGCGGGTCAAAGGTGTGGTCGTCAATTCCGCAAATCGAGCTTGGCTGGCAAAGAGCCACGAGCCCCGGATCAGCGGGAAAGGATCATCCTGGTATGCCTTTGAGCGCGACTCAACGGGCAGGTAAATCTGGCTGACCCGCCGGTAGTCCCAGGCCGCATAGGCACAGCTGACGCTGACCGCCGCAGCCACGACCGCATGCACGCCGCGAACCAGCGCGGACACCGCTTGCTTTTCATTCCCTTGGCGCCTCGCCGGCCACAGAATGCCCAGACAAAGCCCAAGCGCAAGTTGGAAGGGTCCGTACCAGAGCGGGTATTCAAGCAGGCTATGCACTGCGATCACGGCCAGCACGGCCCACCCCATCTGACGGGCCGCGTCCGATTCTCGCCATGGCTGCGCGCGCAGGGTGGCCCATACCGCGCCGCCGCAAACGAGGAGGGCGACGGGTCCGCCAAGTTCCACGGCCAGGTGCAGGGGCAGGTTGTGCGCGTTGTCCAGGATGTCGCAAAAACGGAGCCCGGGATACAGCGTGGCGTAATGCGCGTAGTCCAACTCGCCCCATCCCCAGCCGATCCAAGGGCGATGCGCCACCAATTGCAGTACGTTGCTCCACAAGACGCCGCGGCTGGTGCAGGCGTCGCCCGCGGCTACCCGCTCCCAAAGCCGGTTGCCTGCAGCGCCCGTGAGGGCTTCAAGCAGCCAGGGCAACACCAGTGCAGCGCCGACGTAGGCAACCATTCCGACTGACCAGGAGACGACGCGCTGACGGCGCTCTTGCGGCCACAGGCCAATCAACAGCCCCAGCAGCAGAATTTGCAAGAGGCCAGTGCGCGAGGTGGTTGCGGCGTTGCCGATTGCAAGCCATGCCATCAGCATCGCGGCTTGCCAGCCCCGCAGCGTGCGCGGCGCCAACCACAGCAGCGAAGCCATCCCAATGACGGTTAGCGACGCGAACTGGTTGCGTTGCCGCAAGTTGGCAAAGGCCTCGCCGGTGGAGGCGGTGATCCACGGCGTCATCGCGTCCGCTGCGCCGAAATACTGCAGCAACGCCATCCCCGTGCTCAATCCGGCGGCCACCAGCCAGGCCAGAGCCACTGTCCGCATGACCGCGGCTGTGCCGATGGCGCCCGCTGTTGTCGTCGCGGCCATCAGCACCAGCCCGCATGCGCCGGCCAGCGCCATTGTTTCCGGAGCAAGCCCGGTTCGCAGGCTGGCCCATGAGACCAGCCCCGCCACGCCGAACCACAAGGCGCCGCCGAGCCGGCCCGAGGGCTGCAGCGCAAAGCCGAGGGCGACGCAGCCGGCACTGACTAGCCAAGGCTGCACCGATGGTGACGGACCGCCCGCGAAAGGCGTCAGCCAGGGCACGACCAGGCAGGCGAAGAAAAGCGCCGCCTTCATCCGATCGCGCGGGAAGGTCGGTCGGCCAACGCCACTTCAACGCTTCCGGGGTCGTCGCGCCACAGCGTCCATGCTTCATCCACGCAAGCGGTGAACTCGCGCTTGAACCGCTCTTGGCTGAACTGCTCAGCCCAATCACGGCATGCGTGTGGATCGAAGACCGATCCGGCGGCTTCGAAAGCTTCGACTGCTTCAACCAGGCACTGCGCGGTTTGCCGGGGAAAGAGAATGCCTGTGGGCTGTGAACAGCGCTGCAGTCCGCGCACGGTTTCAAGGGATCCACCGGCGCCGTAGGCGATGACGGGCGTTCCGCAGGCCTGGGCTTCCACCGGGGAAATGCCGAAGTCTTCGTGGGCGGCGAAGACAAATGCCTTGGCGGACTGGAGGTAAGACTCGACCACGTCGTCCGGCTGCCATCCGAGGAGGTCAACATTGGGAGGGCGCTTGACCTTGAGGGCCGCCATCTCGGGGCCGTCGCCAATGACGATGAGCTTGCGTGACGGCATAGCTCGAAAGGCATCCAGAAGCAAGTCGATGCGTTTGTAGGAAACCAGCCTGGAGACAGTCACGTAGCTGTCGCCCTTTTCCAGGTGCAGGTGGTACCTGTCGGTGCGCACCGGCGGGTAGATCACTTTGGATGGCCGACGGTACGTCCTCCAGATGCGATTCTGCACATGCTTTGAAATGGCCATGAACAGATCGACATTGTTGGCCGTCTGCCGATCCCACAAACGCAACCGGTGGAATATGTAGCGCGCCAGCATGCCCTTCGCGCCGCGGTCCAACTTGTAGTCGCGCAGGTATTCATGGTGCAGGTCCCACGCATAACGCATGGGCGAATAGACATAGCTCACGTGCAGCTGGTCCGCTCGCGTCAACACGCCTTTGGCGAAAGCGTGCGAGCTGGAGATGATCAGGTCGGCGTCTCGGACGTCATGGCCCTCTACCGCAATGCCCGTCACCGGCAGGTAGTTCCAGAACTTCTGCCTCACCCACGGCGCGCGCTGTAACGCCGTCGTGCGGATCGCCCGGGCACCGAGCTTCGCGCGATCGACATCGGAAAGGAACTCGATCGTGGCGTAGAGTTCCGCTTTCGGGAAACACTGGAGCATGAGTTGTAGGCAATCCTCAGACCCGCCCCATTCGACAAGCCATTCGTGGACGCACGCGATCTTCAGTGCCAACGAACTTTCGCCCACGCTCGCTCCTGTCACGGGCGGTCTTCCATGTTCAATTGTCCCAAGTGTCCACGAAATTTTTCAAATGGCATCTCGAGGTGCAGTGCAGGCGACCGTAAGAGGCGCCAGCGAGGCATCACTTGTCGGCGTGGGCAGGCGGTGCGGCCAGCCACAGGCGGGGTGACACCATGAGACGCAATATAAGTATCGCACGTGCTCGATTGCCGTGAACGAGCCGCTCCAATGCGACCGCCCCCAAACTCAACCAAACCAACGGCAGGTACTTGGGCCAAAACTTTCTTGTGATGCGCAACCGATTCACGACGCTGTAACGCTCCGAAATAAGGGATAGGTTCCGTACCCCACCATGGGAGCCTGTACTGGCCCCTTCCTTATGAAGAAGTCGACTCTTCAGCGCGATTACGGGCCGATAACCTTGGCGGCGTCCGCGCTCGACCCAGTCCATCTCCTCGTAATACAAAAAATAGCTTTCATCCATTAGCCCGACTTGATCAATGTAGTCCTGTTCCACTAACAGCGAAGCTCCGACTGGATAGTCCACCGCAAGGCAAACGTTGTCTATCGGGACTGGCCCGCTGGGAGGTTCACGCAAGTGCCATCCGACGCCGAGCGCCTTGTTGAAAACGCCACCAATGGCCTGGATTACCTCGGGTTGGTCCCAGTCGAGCAGGACAGAGCCACACAAGCCGGCGTCGGGTACTGCATCCCTTGCCTCAATGAGGCTGCGCAAGGCGTCCGGCTCTGCGCGAACATCGTTGTTCAGCAACCAAAAGCTGCTGGCGCCGAATGTCTCCCGGCCCCATTTAATACCGCGGTTCAGGCCTCCCGCATAACCTAAATTTTGCGCAAGGCATAAAAGGTGCACGGTTCGCACCCATCCCAAGCCGCGGCGACCCGCCAGATGGAACTGAATGACCCCCTCACCTTGAAGATCACTGACTGTTTCGATGCTCGGCGCGTCGAGCTGAGTGCTCAGCCAAGCTGAAAGTTCCTCGCGCGATCCATCCGTAGAACCGTTGTCACAGACCACTATGTGGAGCGGGTGCCCGCCGAGGGCGAACAGGCTCCCCAAGCAGGCGATGGTGTCGCGCCATCCATTCCAGTTGACGACCACGACGCAGACGGGGCGACCCGACACAGTGCGGGCCTTCACCTGTCCGGCCGCATCTTCTTGTACATCCGCCAAATCCAAGCCGCCGGCAGGCCCAGATAGCGCCGGATGATGACGGGATGGAGTCTATAAAAAAGCGTGTCTCTCGCGGTACTGGAATAGCCGGTAGACGCATACCATGCGATTGGACGCCTCAAATAGCGAACTTGGCCATCGTTCGCGCTGTCCCACAGGAGCTTGATATTCAGCAGATGGTCCGCCTGAACACGCATTCTCCTTAAGTAAGGACCCTGCTTCAGAACGGCCTCTCGTGAATAGATGATTCCCTGGTGGCAGACGTTGCGAAACAGTATCTTCCACTTCGACGGACGCCCTCTATGCACGCCATCTCCACCCCAGTACACGTCGCAAAACAGCGCAATTGGCGCTGCGCTCCAGAGCATATCCACCGCATCGCGCATTGAAGGCAACACAATATCATCCTTGCCTAGGAAATACAGGAACCTTCCTGTACTGGCCTGCACCCCATCGTTCATCGCCGCATAGACGTTCGGCCGCGTTTCGGCGAGTACAACAGCGTCAGGCATATCGCTGCCTGCGGTGGCGAGTTGGTGCGCCGGAACAACCAACACGATCTCGAACTCTGCCACATCGGGCAGAATCAGGCGAAGGGACGCGAAGCATCGGCGCAGTTCCGCATCGACCGCTAGGGCGGGGATGATGACGGAAAGCAGCGGTCGGTGAGTGGCTTGCGTTGTAGTGGCTGTCATGAGAGCCCCAGCTACCGCAAGGTGGCAAAGACGGAGCGTGCGGGCAGAACCCTGCTCGCCATACGGCGAAGCCATGCCGCATACAGATCGAAGTAGGACATTTCTGGAAGGGCGGGAATGAGATGAAGACGTTCCAGTTCTTTTGCTCCATCGGTCAAATCGCGCACATAAGGGGCATAGATATGTTCGTGCACCACCCGCGGGATACTGTAGCCGACGGAGTTCTTTAAAACTTTGAAGCCCTTGAAGATCTTCAGCCCGTGGAAGTGAAATGCTACCGAGCGACCGTACGGCATGCACGATGCGTTCCAAGGTGCCAGGAAAGATGACTTTTCGGCGAGGACGTGGACATGCTCGGAAAACATTTCTGGCCAGTTGTCCAGGTACTTCTGGTCGCCGAACTTCCCATCCTCGTACCTGGAAAAGCACCATTCAATGCAGCGCTCCTCCCACCATTTCCGTACGGGTTCAGAAGCGTCCCTGTTGAACGTCATGAATTGAACACAGTACTGCCCAGCGATGGCCGACTGGTCGTACTCAGGCGCGTACGCATGGTCCGTGATCAGCACTTGCTTGCCGGAAGCTTCAAATTCCCTGAACACTGCCGTGGGCGCGCGCCGAAACCAAAGGTCGGCATCGACGTACGTCACCCGGCCAACTGCTGGGTCTGCTTCAAACACGAAACGGGGCGCGAAGGGCGTCACCGTCCAGCAGTACTCGCCTCGCGTTCGCGACGCTTTCACAGCAAGGAGTTCGGGCAGCTCCAGATCCGCCAGCGCAAGCGCGGATAGTGACGGCAACTGCAAAGCGTTCAGCATGCGATACGCGTCCTCGTCAACGCACACCACCCACAACCGGAATGACGGAATGTGCCGCTGCATGGAGCGATGCAGCGCAAACCCCTGCAGCAAGTAGGCGCTGTCAAATACCGTGACGAAGTGCTCGGTCACTGCAGTTGAAACCCGTTCACCGCCCGCACAACCGTCTGGACTTCCACGTCCGTCATCTGTGGATGACACGGAATCGACAGGCAGCTCGCCGCATGGTGCTCGGCGCACGGCAATCCCAGGGGATCGCGCCGAAGCCGGGAAAAAGGCTCCTGGCGGTGAACCGAAATGGGGTAGTGCACCAGAGACTGTATTCCGCCTTGTTCAAGGTGCGCAACCAGATGTTCTCGCGCCTCGCAACTGATGACGAAGAGATGATGCACATCCGCGAGCGGCTCTTGCGGCGCTGCAAGCAACTGCATGTGCGGATTCCGGATACTCGATCGGTAGTACTGCGCAACCTGACGTCGTCTCAACGTGAACCGCGGCAGATACTCGAGCCGTTCGGTCAATATCGCCGCCTGAAGCTCGTCAAGGCGGCTGTTCATCCCTTCTCGTGGGTGGTGATAGCGGACGCTTTGCCCATAATTGCGCAGTTGGCGGGCGCGTTCTGCGATGTCCGCATCGTTCATCACTAGCATCCCCGCGTCTCCAATGGCTCCGAGGTTCTTTGTGGGATAAAAGCTGAAGGTGCCGACGGTCCCGAAGCTGCCCGCGGGTTGGCCCTCCCACATCGCCATGTGGGCTTGCGCACAGTCCTCAACGAGGTGG
>JBKJTX010000087.1:0-4844 GCA_046590315.1 Ramlibacter sp.
CAATCGATTGTGGCTGCCCATGGCGGCCAGGTTACCGCTGAAAGCGAGCTGGACGGCAAAACGGTATTCAAGCTTGCGTTTCCACAAAGACACAGGCACGAACATGCGGACGGCGCCAGTAAATGAGTCGCACAGGCGCCGATAACCGAATCGTAATTTTTGGGTCAGCACTGCGTACGGACTGCGCTCTTAAAGTAGTGACCGTGATGCTTTGAAGGCATCGCCTCTACCGGATTCCGGCAGAGGAACACTTCTTAGGAGTTCGATCATGTTGTTTCGCAAGACCGCCGCCACCCTCGCCCTCGCCGCTTTGACAGCTCCCGCCGTGTTTGCGGGCACCGACGCCACCTGGGTGGGTGGCGAAATCGGATTTGTAGGCCGCCCTGTCCAGAGCACGCCCAGTCGCGCTGACGTTCGCAAAGAGTTCCTCGAATTTCGCGCCAATCCCGTGACCGCCGACGGTGGTCAACTCGTGGGCGGCGAAGCGGGGTACGTCTGGCACCAGCACACATACGTAGTCCAGCGCGGCACGAAGGTGCATGCCGACAAATACGCAATCCACGCGGCCCAGCCCAGCCGGCCCATGAGCAACGCGGAACGCCGCGCGGTTCAAGAGCAGTACGTCAACTAAGCGGCCTTAGCGCTGACCCCACACCAGCGCTGTCCCATCACCACAAGGACCTGTCATGAAATCGCAAATTGCACTGATACTCGCTTCCGCCCTTCTCGCCACGGCCGTAGTCGCGGCGGAAAAGACGCCCGGTTCCGCCTCGGCCGCTGTGGATACCGCTCTCACGGCAGGCGAAGTACGCAAGGTTGACACCGAACAAGGCAAGCTGACCATCAAGCACGAGGCCATCGCCAACCTGGACATGCCCGCCATGACCATGGTCTTCAAGGCGGCAAAGCCCGATCAGCTCAAGGCCATCAAGGCAGGTGACAAGATTCAATTCCGCGCCGAGAACGTCGCGGGTGGGATCGTCGTGACGGACATCCAACCGGCGAACTAGATTGGCAGAAGCGTTCGACACTTTGGGCGGGCAAGTGCGGGAGCTTGAACATGATCCCATGTCTAGCGCATGCAGCCTTCGCTGCCGTGCTGCTCAGCGATGCACGTGCATACCAGGCCCGTGGCCACCGATCAGCAGCATCACGATCAGAGCAACGGCGAGCACCGCACCAACCTCGAGCGCTACTCGCACCCATCGCGGCGTTGCAGCGGGAACCGCTGCACGATCCCCGACTTCGCCCACGGCAACAGTCCCTTCGGCTTGTATACCGCCAATGCAGTGGCGGCGAGCAACACGACCAGCCCTCCGACGGCATGCACCGTCAGCGACATGCGCAAATCGAGCGAACTGGCTGCATCGCCCATGGCTTTGGCTTGATCGGACAAGGCGTCGATCGGGCCGATCTTGAGGAGCAACACCCCGGTCGCCAGCGCGGTGAGGGCCAGTTTGAAAAACACCCAATAGTGCCGCGCCAAGCCCCACACAGAGCCCAGTGCCTGAATCACCCCGCTCACCAATGAAACGAGGCTCAACGGGAGAATGACCGCCCAGGTCATCAGCGCCATGCCAAGGGTCAGCGCACTGATCAGTCGGACATCTGTTGCTTGAAGCGTTGCACACGCGTGAGCAAGGAACACGGCGAGCGCCCCCGCCCATCCGACCGAAGACACCACATGCGTGGTCAGGATGAATTTTCGGGTCGAGGGTTTGAACTGCATTGCTAGCTCCTTTTCGCAAGGTTACTGCACCACCATCGCCAGGCCACTGCCGAGTTCGTAGTGAAACAACATGCGAATCGCCCCGCGGCGTGTAACCCAGGGGCGCCTTCAGTCGAACTACAGAACACACCGCACTTGACTGCTTGGCGCTCCGCCATGCAAAAACACAGCGACGAGTGCGCGCAGGCCCGTCCCTACCGAGAAGGAAAACACCATGTCTCAATCAGATTCGACAGTTGGCCAGGCGATCGATTGGAGTGCGGCGATTTGGTCCGGGATCATTGCCGGTGCCGTATTCATGATGCTGGAGATGGTGCTTGTCCCGGTCTTCTTGGGCGGCAGTCCGTGGGGACCGCCGCGCATGATCGCCGCGATAGGGATGGGCAAATCAGTCCTGCCGCCACCGGACTCTTTCGCCTTGGTGCCGGTGATGGTGGCAATGGCAATCCATTTCGTGCTCGCGGTTGTGCTGGCTGTGATCCTGGCCCTGATGGTGAAGCGCAGGGGCGCGGGCGCGGCCCTCGTGATAGGAGCGGTCTTCGGGCTGGTGATTTACCTGATCAATTTTTATGGGATGACGGCACTGTTTCCCTGGTTCGCCATGGCACGCAACTGGATTAGCATCTTCGCGCACGTGACGTTCGGTGCGGTGGCCGCGCTGGCGTACGGCTGGTTGCGCAAAGCCTGATGCCTGATGACACATCTCAAAGGGGGCTGAATGATGATGACGATGATGGAAGGCGGCAGCATGGACTGGATGATGGCCGGCATGGGCCTGGGTGGGCTCCTGTTGGTCGTGTTGCTGATTTTCGGCATCGCCGGGTTGATCGAGTACCTGCGCCGATGAAGCTCCTGCGGGCCTCCGCCGCTCCTTCTGGGCCGCGCATTGGCAAGCGGGCAATGCTCGTGCTGGGGCTGGCAGGCGCCGCGAGTATGGCGACCGGGCGAACCGCGGGCCAGCTGGATTCGGCCCGGTTCAACGGCTTTGACCTGTCAGGCGCCCTGATCCCGGTGGATGCCATTGAGCGGGGCGGGCCGCCGCGCGACGGCATCCCGGCCATCGACAACCCGCGTTTCGTGCCGATCGCTCGCAGTTCGCTGCGTGAGGACGATCGGGTCTTGGGCCTCCGCCACAAGGGGGTGGTCCGCGCGTACCCGGTGCGCATCCTGAACTGGCACGAGGTGGTGAACGACAAGCCCGCCGGCGATGCCATCGCGGTCACGTACTGCCCCCTGTGCGGTACCGGCATGGCCTTCGACGCCAGACTGCAGCAGGGCCAGGCGGGCATGCGCGAACTCTCGTTCGGCATCTCGGGATTGCTTTTCAACAGCGACGTGCTGCTGTACGACCGCGGGACCCAGTCCCTTTGGTCGCAACTGCGCCAGCAGGCGATTTCCGGCCCGTTGAAGGGCACGCTGCTGAAGGCCGTGCCACTCGAACACACCGCCTGGAGCGATTGGCGCCGCCGGTTTCCTGCCACCGAAGTGCTTTCTTTCGAAACCGGCGTCGCGCGCGACTATGGCCGCGACCCCTACGCCGACTACGAGACCGTGAACCGATTGATGTTCAAGGTGCAGCACAGCGACGCCCGGCTGGGTCCGAAGGAATGGGTGCTCGGGCTTACCGTCGGCACCGCCCGCAAGGCCTATCCCTTCATCACCCTGGCCGCTCGGGTGGGCAAAGACGGCATGCTGGAGGACCGCCTTGGCGGCCAGCTGGTGCGTATTCGCTACGACGCGAAACACCGCACGGCACGCGCCGAGGACGGCGCAGGCAAGCCACTGCCGTCCGTGCAGGCGTTCTGGTTCGCGTGGGTTGCATTCCATCCGCAGACCGAGTTGCTGGCCTGACGCCTGGGAGGCGTTCTGCGCACATTTGGTGTTGCTTTAGCTGACTGACTTCTTTCCATAATGGCGTTGCGGTCCTGAAGTTGGTTTCAACGCGCTATGGACCTATGCCGCCGTCCCCGCTGGGGGCAATGCAGGTGGCCGTCCCACCCTTAAGCTGCCGGCGCGCGAGCCACAGCGCGAGCGGGGGCAGTAGGAGCCACTGCAAGACAGGCGCGAGCCCAACCCCCATGACGGGAATCAGGTACATGCGGGGGGAGTAGGACCACCCGTCCATCCACCATCCTGCCAGGGCCAAGCGCTCAATGAGCACCGTAATGACCAAGCCTATGGTCACAAACGCAGCCACCTGCGCCTTGCCGGCGTGCTGAAGCCAATGGCGGTCGCGCGCTGTAGCCGCCACGGCCCAATATGCCATCAACATGATGACCACGTCCCCGAGCGCCGCCCGAGCGCAGCTTTGCACACCCTCCCAGTGCGGAGCGGTGGGCATGCCTTGAAAAAACGGCACCTGCATGAATTCCCACGGCAAGTTCAACAGGAAGGCGAACAGGCCAATGTTGGCTTCCGGCGAGTTGAGGAGGTTGCGCAGCCGCAATCCATAAGATTCCAACATTGATCGTCCCTACGTCACTAACCCAGGCAAAGCTACCACGAGGATCGCTGCGTCCACCCTCGCATTGTGTCTTCGCCATGGACTCTGCCAGTGGGACAAAGTCAATCTCTCCGCCCGGACTTGACATTCGTCCATAGGCGAAGGTTTAAGCTCTCCCCATGTCAGCGCGAAACCTCGAAATGCTGTCGACACTCACCGTCGGCAAACTGGCCGGCGCGGCGGGCGTTTCGCCGAACACCGTGCGCTTCTACGAGAAGCAGGGATTGATGCCGGTTCCTCCCAAAACGGAGAGCGGCTATCGCGCCTATGACCCTGGGGACGTGGAGCGGCTGCTCTTCATCAAGCAGGCCCAGCACTGCGGCTTCACATTGACCGAGATCAAAGCCCTCCTGCAACTTCGAGACGAGCAGTCGTCCTGCTGCAACGACGTGCGCAGCAAGGTGATCGAAAAGAAGCTGGAGCTGGAAGCAAGGATCAAGGCCATGAGGGAAATGTCGCGGGCCCTCGATGGCCTGATTGCTGAGTGCCACAACGGCAGCCGGCCCACCCAGGATTGCGCGATCTTGCACGCGCTGTCGGAACCGGGGAAAACGCAGACCGGGTCGCAGGTAAAAGGAACCCGCCAATGAAAGTCGAAGTACTGCACGCCAG
>JBKJTX010000409.1:0-14461 GCA_046590315.1 Ramlibacter sp.
GAAGCAAAAATTACGAGGACCTGATCGTCGTGTCACCCGACGTTGGCGGCGTAGTGCGGGCCCGGGCCCTGGCCAAGCAGCTGAACACCGACCTGGCGATCATCGACAAGCGCCGCCCGCGTGCGAACGTGAGCGAAGTGATGCACGTGATCGGCGAGATCGACGGGCGCAACTGCGTGATCATGGACGACATGATCGACACCGCCGGCACGCTGGTGAAGGCGGCCGAGGTTTTGAAGGAACGTGGGGCCAAGAAGGTGTACGCGTATTGCACGCACCCGATCTTTTCGGGGCCGGCGATCGACCGGATCACCAAGGGCTCGGCGCTCGATGAAGTGGTGGTGACCAACACCATCCCGCTGTCGGACATAGGTCACGCGTGCACCAAGATCCGCCAGCTTTCCGTGGCGCCGCTGATCGCAGAGACGATCCAGCGCATCGCCAAGGGCGAGTCGGTGATGAGTTTGTTTTCGGATCAGGAAAACCTGTTTTAACTTTCGAATCGCTGCGCGATTTGAAAGTTGTTTAGTCAGTGCGAATCAGGACCGGCGGAGCCGGATCCTGACGCAAGGAAGATTGCGCTTCACGTTGTGGCGCAATCTGAGTACAAGGGCGGCTCGCCACCCTTGATTTTTAAACGGAACTCCACTGGTCGCGGTGGGTTCTTTTAGGAGTTGATTATGAAATTCGTCGCTTTTGAGCGCGCCAAGCAGGGTACGGGTGCGAGCCGCCGTCTCCGCAATACGGGCAAGACGCCCGGTATCGTTTACGGGGGCGCCGGCGAGCCCCAGCTGGTCGAACTCGACCACAACGCGCTGTGGCATGCGCTGAAGAAGGAAGCCTTCCATTCCACTGTTCTCGACATGGAAGTGGACGGCAAGGCCGCCAAGGTGCTGCTGCGCGACGTGCAGATGCACCCCTACAAGCAGCAGGTCCTGCACATCGACTTCCAGCGCGTGGACGCCAAGACCAAGCTGCACATGAAGGTGCCCTTCCACTACGTGAAGGCCGAAGAATCGCAAGCCGTCAAGTTCGAGAACTGCGTGGTGAACCACGTGATGTCCGAACTCGACATCTCCTGCCTGCCGGCCGACCTGCCCGAGTTCATCGAAGTGGACCTGTCGGGCATGAAAAAGGGCATGTCGCTGCACCTGCTGGACATCACGTTGCCCAAGGGCGTAAGCGTAGTGAACCGCGGCAAGCCGAATCCCGTCTTGGTCTCCATGGTGCTGACCGGCGGCGGCGACGAAGTGGCCGACCCGGCAGCTGTCCCGGCTGAAGGCGCGGCTCCGGCAGCGGCCGATGCCAAGGCGGCTCCCGCCGCCAAGGGCGCGCCCGCCAAGGCTGACGCAAAGGGTGGCGACGCGAAGGCAGCTCCCGCGGCCAAAGCTCCCGCCGCCAAAGCCCCGGCCAAGAAGAAGTAATTTCTTCACAAAGCCACTTGTGAACGGCCCACCCCGGTGGGCCGTTTTCTTTTGGCGCATCGCTTGATAATCCAACTCCATGATCAAACTGTTCGTCGGCCTGGGCATCCCGGGCGCCGAGTGCGAAGCCAGCCGCCACAACGCCGGCTTCTGGTGGGTGGACGCGCTCGCCCGTGAGCTGAAGGTGCCATTGGTGTCGGACAGGAGCTACCACGGCCGGGTCGCGCGCACTACGCTGAACGGAAACACGCTGTGGTTGCTGGAACCGCAGACCTTCATGAACCTGTCGGGCAAGTCAGTCGCAGCGCTGGCGCGCTTCTTCAAAATCGCGCCCGAAGAAATCCTGGTGGCGCACGATGAACTCGACGTCGTGCCCGGCCAGGCCAAGCTCAAGTTCGGTGGCAGCCACGCCGGCCATAACGGCCTGCGCGACATCCATGCGCAGCTCGGCACCGGCGACTACTGGCGGTTGCGCCTGGGCATCGGCCATCCCGGTGTGAAGTCGGAAGTGGTGGATTGGGTGTTGCAAAAACCGGCGCCCGAGCAGCGTGTTGCGATGCACGAGTGCATAGATCGCACGCTCAAGGCCGTGCCCGCGATGCTGGCCGGCGAGATGGACAAGGCGACGATGGTGGTGCACACGAGCAAGCCGCCACGTCCCAAGCCGCCGCGTCCCGAAGCGCCTGAAGCGATTTAAGGAGGGAAACCATGAACAACAGGATTTTCGTCATGGCCGTGCTGATGGCAGGCGCAACTGCGTCGTTGCCCGCCGCGGCCCAAACCATCTGGCGCTGCGGCGACAGCTACAGCCAGACGCCTTGCCCGGGCGGCGTGGCTGTGCCGGCCGCCGACGCGCGTAGCGCCGGCCAGCGGGCGCAAACGATGGAAGCTGCCCAACGCGACGCCAAGACGGGTGATGCCATGGAAAAGGATCGGCTCAAGCAAGAGAGCAAGGCGGCGCCTGCGTACATTCCCCCGACCAAGGTGGATGCGCCTGTGACAGAGAAAAAGCTTGGTTTGGTCAAGCCGAAAAAGCCGGAGTACTTCACCGCGGTCAGCCCACGCAAGCCTAGTGCAGCGCCGAAGAAAAAGAAGAAGAAGCCGACGAAGGAGAGCTAGTTTTGGCGCCGCACTTTGGATGTGGTCGTGCGCCGGCCGGCTGTCCGGTAGGACGCAGGGGCTTCGTGGACTTCCGGCGGAAGCAGAAACGGATTGACGACGGCAAGTTCGCCAAACTGCATGCCGTGCTGAAGGTCTTCGGTGTAGATCGCTGTACAGCCGACATCCAGCGCTGCCTGGACGATCAGTGCGTCCCACACCGAAAGCTGGCTGCTTTGCTGTAGCTCCAGGGCTCTGACCAGGCGCTCGGATGTTCCTTGAACCACCTCATGCTCGGCCCAAGCTTTGACCATCTCAAGCGCCCCCGCCGGTGCCAGCAGCTTTTTGCGCACGGCTACCGCATAAAACTCCAGCAGCACCTGGGTGCTGACAACCAGGCACTCATCGGCGATGGCCTGCTCGATCAGCCGTTGTGCCACCACCCGCTTCGCAGCGTCACGCGAGTCCTGGGAATAGACAAGGATGTTGGTATCGAAGAACGGCATCAGCCGCGGCCCTTGCGCGGCCGGGTCGCAGCCGCAGGCTCTACTGAACGTTGTGCAAACAGCTCCTGATACAAGGCGTCCCGGCTGATGGAGCGAGTGTTTGCGGACGCGGGCCGGGGCATCGCGTCCACCTTCGCCTGCAACGCCAGGTAGCGCGCAAGCCGATTGGATTGCGGACGCGCGTAGGACTCAATGGCCCGGCGGCAGACTTCGTTGACGCTGGTGCCCTCCTTCACCGCCCGCACGCGGGCCGCCTGAAGTAGCTTGTCGTCGATGGAGAGCGTCAGGTTGGTCACAGAGGCCATCGTAACACGGGTTAAGGTTTACACGTAACCCGTGTAACAGGGGTTGCCTATTTTTGCGAAGCCGGGTTGCAGTGGTCTTTGCGATCGGCGACAAACGGGCAAGCGCAAGCGCTAGGGAGTTTTTTCCTGCGCCATCAGCCGCTGGTACTTCTGCCACAGTGTCTCGCGGGTCTCGATGTGCTGCGGGTTCACGGGGATGCACGCCACCGGACAGACCTGCACGCATTGCGGCTCATCGAAGTGCCCGACACACTCGGTGCACTTGCTGGGGTCGATCTCATAGATCTCCGGCCCGAGGTAGATGGCCTGGTTCGGGCACTCGGGCTCGCACACATCGCAGTTGATGCACTCGTCGGTGATCATCAACGCCATGGTTGTGGCCTTCTTGCACGGAAATTGCTGCGCATAGTTCTGGCATTATCGACGCCCTCATGAGTGTTTTCCTCTTCAAGCGCCTCATCACCCTGATCGCGACGCTGGTAGGCGCTTCGATCGTGATCTTCGTGGTGCTGGAGATCCTGCCCGGCAACGCGGCGCAGATCCTCATGGGCCCGGACGCGTCGCCGGAAGCGGTGCAGGCACTTGCCGTGAAGCTCGGCATTGACCAACCCGCATGGCAGCGCTATTGGCACTGGGTCGGCGGCATGCTGGTGGGCGACCTGGGCATCTCCTACGCGTACAGCACGTCGGTGTCGGAGATCGTGCTCGAGCGCCTGACCCTCACCGTGCCGCTCGCCTTGATGGCGATGGCTCTCACTGCGGTCATCGCGCTCGTTGCGGGTATCTATGCGGCGGCGCGGCACAACAAGCTCGGTGATGTGGGGGTGATGACGCTCTCTCAAATCGGTATCGCGATCCCCAATTTCTGGTTCGCCATTCTTTTGATCCTGTTCTTCTCGGTCCACCTCAAGTGGTTCTCCGCGGGCGGCTTTCCGGGCTGGAGCGAAGGCATCTTTGACGGCATCAAGGCACTCCTGCTGCCGGCGATCTCGCTGGCTGTGGTGCAGTCGGCGATCCTGGCCCGCATCACGCGTTCGGCGGTGCTCGAAGTATTGCGCGAGGACTTCGTGCGCACGGCGCGGGCCAAGGGCGTGTCGCGGCGCGGCGTGCTGTGGGGCCACGTGCTGCGCAACGCGATGATCCCGGTCATCACGGTGATGGGCCTGCAGTTTGCCGAGCTGCTGGCCGGCACCATCGTGGTGGAAAGCGTGTTCTATCTGCCTGGGTTGGGACGCCTCATATTTCAGTCGATTTCCAATCGCGACCTCATCGTGGTGCGCAATTGTGTAATGCTGCTGGCGGCGATGGTGGTCGTGGTCAACTTCGTCGTGGATGTCTTGTACGCGGTGATCGATCCCCGCGTCAAAGCGAGCGACATATGAGCGCGCATGGCCCGGGCTTCTGGAAGCGGGCGCTCGCGCATCACAGCTTCACGCTCGGCGCGGTGCTGAGTTTGCTGCTGGTCCTCGCGGCGGGATTGTCCTTTGTCTGGACTCCGCATTCGCCCTATGAAGTGAACATGGACTACAAGCTGCTGCCACCGGGCGGCGGGCACTGGCTGGGCACCGATCCTTTCGGGCGCGACATCGTGTCCTTGCTGCTCGTCGGCGCGCGCGCCTCGATCGCCGTGGGTGTGATCGCGGTGAGCATCGGCCTTGTCATCGGCACCGCGTTCGGCCTGCTCGCCGCCGCCAAGCGTGGCTGGGCGGAGGAATTGATCATGCGCGTCGCTGATTTCGGCTTCGCCTTTCCCGCCATCCTGTCGGCGATCATGCTGACGGCTGTGTTCGGTGCCGGCATGGTCAACGCCATCGTCGCCATCGGCATTTACAACATCCCGACCTTCGCGCGCATCACGCGGGCTTCCGCCAACGCGGTGTGGTCGCGCGAGTTCGTGCTCGCCGCTCGGGCCTGTGGCAAGAATTCGTTCAGCATCACGATGGAGCATGTACTGCCGAACATCGCGTCCGTGCTGATCGTCCAGACGACCATTCGGTTCGCCATCGCGATCCTGGCCGAAGCGGCGCTCTCTTACCTGGGCCTGGGCACGCAGCCGCCGCAGCCCTCCTGGGGCCGGATGCTGAGCGAAGCCCAGACGATGCTGTTCCAGGCGCCGGTGCTGGCGGTGTATCCCGGCGTGGCGATCGCGCTGGCAGTGTTGGGCTTGAACCTGCTCGGCGATGGCCTGCGCGACTTGTTCGATCCACGCCTCGCCAGAAAGAGGTAGCACGCGCATGCCCCTGCTCGAAGTCGACAACCTGCACGTCAAGCTGCAAACCCATCGCGGGCCGGCCTATGCCGTGCGCGACGTGAGCTTTTCGCTGGAACGCGGCGAGACGCTCGGGCTGGTCGGCGAATCCGGCTGCGGCAAGTCCATGACGGTGATGGCGCTCATGGGCCTGTTGCCGGAAAACGCCGAGGTCGCGGGCAGCATCCGCTTCGACGGCGAGGAACTCACCACCAAGAGCGACGGCGAGATGGGTCGCATCCGCGGCGATCGCATCGGCATGATTTTCCAGGAGCCGATGACCGCACTCAACCCCGTGCACACCGTAGGGCGCCAAGTCGGCGAGCCGCTGCGGCTGCATCGCGGACTGTCCGCTGCCGACGCGCGCAAAGAAGCCATTGCGCTGCTGGATCGGGTGGGCATTGCGGACGCCGCGCGCCGCATCGACGCCTACCCGCATCAGTTCTCCGGCGGGCAGCGCCAACGCGTCACCATCGCCATGGCTCTGGCTTGCGGGCCGCAGCTCTTGATCGCCGACGAGCCCACCACCGCACTGGACGTCACGATCCAGCGGCAGATCCTCGAACTCATCAGCGACCTGGTGGCCGAGCGCGGCATGGCGTTGATGCTGATCTCGCACGATCTGGGCGTGATCGCGCAGAACGTCGCGCGCATGCTGGTGATGTACGGCGGCAGCGTTGTGGAGAGCGGGCCGACCGAGTCGGTGTTCGCCAATCGCATGCATCCCTACACGCTGGGACTCTTCGCCGCGCGGCCAGGCCTCAAGTCGGTGAAAGGCCAGCGGCTGGCGACGATTGCCGGCTCGGTGCCTGATCTGGTCGACCTGCCGCCCGGCTGTCCATTCGCCGGGCGCTGCACGTTCACCATCCCCGAGTGCCACGTCACCGTGCCGCCTCCCGATGAGGTCGAGCCCGGTCACCGCGCGCGCTGCATCCGGCTTGATGCCGTAGCAGCCGCCAAGCAGGAAGGCGTCGCGGCATGACCGAGCCCCTGCTGCAAGTGGACAACCTGGCGCGCCACTATGCGTTGCCGCGCGAGACGGTGTTTGGCCCGCGTGACGTGGTCAAGGCGCTCAACGGCGTGAGCTTCACTATCGAGGCGGGCCGAAGCTTGGGAATCGTCGGCGAATCGGGCTCGGGCAAGTCCACGCTGGCGCGTTTGGTGATGGCACTGGACACGCCCACAGCCGGCAACGTCAAGCTGATGGGACGCGATCTGCACCGCCTGCCGCGCGAGGAACTGCGCAAGGCACGGCGCGATCTCCAGATGGTGTTCCAGGACCCCTATGGGTCGTTGGACCCGCGCCAGACGATAGAACGCATCGTGACCGAACCGCTGTCCGCGCAGGGCGACGTGTCGCGTGGCGAACAGCACCAGCGCGCGGGCGATGTCCTGGCCTCAGTCGGCTTGCGCGCCAACGACCTCGGCAAGTACCCGCACGAATTCTCCGGTGGTCAGCGCCAGCGCATCGCCATCGCCCGCGCGCTCATCACGCGACCGCGCCTGATCGTGGCCGACGAGCCGGTGAGCGCGCTCGATGTCTCGGTGCAGGCGCAAGTCCTCAATCTCATGCAGGACCTGCAGGCCGAATTCGGCATCACCTACATGCTGATCAGCCACGACCTCGCCGTGGTCCATCATTTGTGCGACGAGGTGGCCGTGCTCTGGCAGGGCCGCATCGTCGATCAGGGTCCGCCCGAGCGGTTGTTCAGCGCCGCGGAGCATCCCTACACCCGGGCTTTGGTCGAAGCCGTGCCACGAGCCGAACCGGCCAAGCGTCGTGGCGCATTGACATAAGCAAACCCCTCTTGCACTGGCGCGCCAATCTCGCAGATGATGTAAAACACAGGGGCACGAGCCCCAACTGCCAGCAGACCCCTCGAATTTTTGTATTTTCAGCCCGGAGCTAAAACATGTTGAAACGCCGCACCCTGCTCACCACCGCCGCCCTTGGCTCCCTGCCGCTGGCGCTGCCACAGGCGTTTGCGCAAAGCCGCAAGGATGCCATCGTGATCGGCATGCAACTCGAGCCGCCGGGCCTGGACCCGACCGCAGGCGCCGCCGCGGCCATCGGCGAGGTCACGCTCTATAACGTTTACGAGACGCTCACCAAGATCAACAGCGACGGCAAGGTCACGCCACTGCTGGCGGAGAGCTGGGAAGTTTCGCCCGACCTCAAGACCTACACCGTCAAACTGCGCAAAGGCGTCAAGTTTCAGAACGGTGAACCTTTCAACGCGCAGGCAGTGAAGTTCTCCTACGAACGCGCGGGCGGCGAGAAGAGCACCAACAAGGACAAGCGCACTTTCGCCAACCTCACGACACAGATCATCGACGACCACACCGTCGTGCTGCTGAACAAGGAAATCGACCCCGACCTGCCCTTTATCCTCGGTCAGGCAACGGCCATCATCGTCGAGCCAAAGAGCGCCGACGCGAATGCGACCAAGCCGGTCGGTACCGGCCCCTACAAACTTGACGCCTGGAATAAGGGTTCGTCGGTCACGCTGGTCAAGTGGGAAGGCTTCAGGAACCCGTCGCTGGCGAAGATTCGCAAGGTCACGTTCCGCTTCATCTCCGACGCGGCCGCAGCCGCCGCTGCGCTGCTCTCGGGCGACGTCGACGCCTTCCCGCGCGTGCCGACACGGATCGTGCCGCAGTTCAAGGCCAATCCGCAGTTCCAGGTGATCCTGAGTGGCAGCCGCGCCAAGACCATCCTCGCAATGAATAGCAAACACAAGCCGCTGGACGACGTGCGCGTGCGCCGTGCCATCCTCGCCGCCATCGATCGCAAGGCTGTCATTCAGGGGGCTGCCGATGGTTACGGCACGGCGATCGGGAGCCACTACGTGCCGGGCGCCGAGGCTTACGTCGATTTGACGGCGGTCAATCCGTACGACCCCGAAAAGGCCAAGCGCTTGCTGGCCGAAGCGGGTGTCAAGACGCCGATTGAACTCACCATGACCTTGCCCCCCCCGCCGTACGCGCGGCAAGGCGGCGAAGTGATCGTGTCGCAGTTGGCGAAGATCGGCATCAACGTCAAGGTACAGAACGTGGAGTGGGCGCAATGGTTGTCGACCACCTACGGCGGTGCGCACAACTACGACCTGACCATCGTCTCGCACGTCGAACCGTTCGACCTCGGCAATTACGCCAAGCCGGATTACTACTGGGGCTACGAAGGCAAGGAGTTCAAGGCGGCCTTCGACGCGCTCAAGAACACCGGCAACCCGAAGGAACGCGAGAAGCTGCTGGTGCAAGCGCAAAAGATTCTCGCCACCGACGCCGCCAACGGTTTCCTGTTCCAGCCGCAGTTCCCCACCATCGCGCGTAAGGAGGTGAAGGGCCTGTGGAAGGACGCACCGATCTCGGCGAACGACGTGGCGGCGATGTCCTGGTCTTGACGGATTCGTTGCCATGTCGAAGTTTGAGCGCCGCCGGGCCGCCCCAAGGCGCGAATGCCCCCTCGGGGGGCAGCGCCGAAGCCGGAGGCTTCAAGCGTGGGGGCCATAACACCGGTCGCATTGCATGAGCTGTCCGCATCGGCGTTAGTCGACGCCTACCGCCGGCGCGAGCTGTCGCCGGTTGAAGTCACGCAGTCTGTGCTCGGCCACGTCGAGCGCTGGGAGCATCACCTGCAGGCGCTCTACCTGCATCGGCCCGAATTGGCGCTTGAGCAGGCGCGAGCCAGCGAGGCGCGCTGGCAGCGCGGCGAACCGATGGGGCCGCTCGACGGCGTGCCCGTCACGATCAAAGACAACATCGCCACACGCGGCGATCCGACACCGCTGGGCACTGCCGCAGTGGAGCTCGTGCCCGCGCAAGCCGACGCGCCGCCCGCCGCCCGCGTGCGCGAAGCCGGTGGCGTGATCTTCGCCAAGACCACGATGCCCGACTACGGCATGTTGTCGTCGGGCCTCTCGAGTTTCCATGCGCTCGCGCGCAATCCGTGGGATTTGCGCTGCACCCCCGGCGGCTCGAGTTCCGGCGCGGGCGCGGCCGCAGCCGCTGGCTACGGGCCTTTGCACATCGGGACGGACATCGGAGGCTCATTGCGGCTGCCGGCGGGCTGGTGCGGCATCTTCACACTCAAGCCCAGCCTGGGCCGCATCCCGATCGATCCCCCGTACATGGGACGCGCCGCAGGACCGATGACACGAACGGTCGCCGATGCTGCTTGGCTAATGCAGGTGCTCGCGCGCCCGGATCCCCGCGACAGCATGAGCCTGCCCGATCAGGCGATTGCCTGGAATCGGTTTGATGTGGACGCCGAACACTTGAAGGGCCTGCGTATCGGTCTGCTGCTGGAAGCGGGCTGCGGCTTGGCAGTAGAGCCTGAAGTTCGCGCAGCAGTCGAAGACGCCGCTCGCCTGTTCGAGCGCGCCGGCGCGGTGGTGATGCCCATGCGCCCATTCATGACTCAGGCGATGCTCGACGGCATGGACCATTTCTGGCGGATGCGTTCGCACGTCGACATGAATGCGTTGCCGCCCGCGCAGAAAGTCAAAGTGCTGCCCTACATCCAGCAATGGGGAGACAGCGCGGCCGGCATGTCGGGCGAAGCCGTGTTCAAGGCCTTTAGCCAGTTTCACGCGACGCGCTTGGCCGCCGTGAGTGCGTGCAACGCGTTCGACTATGTGATCTCACCAACGTCGCCGGTGCCCGCGTTCGCGGCGGAACTGCCCTCGCCGACCAACGACCCCTTGCGGCCCCTGGAACACATCGGCTTCACCGTGCCCTTCAATATGTCGGAACAACCGGCGTCTTCCATCAACTGCGGCTACACCGCCGGTGGGTTGCCGATCGGATTGCAAATCGCCGGCCGCCGCTTCGACGACCTGGGCGTGCTGCAGGTCTCGCGAGCCTTTGAACTGATCCGGGGCGAGCAGCGTCCCTGGCCGCAGCCGCCCTCGGAAGCGCTGCACCATGTGGACTGACAGCCTCGGCAACGTGGCTCAAAGACGTGTCATGCGGACTTGATCCGCAATCGCGACCATCCTACTCGCCCGCCTGATTTCGCACCTTCTCCATCAGACGCTGCTGCACCATGGGCGAAACAAACTTGTCGACCTCGCCGCCCAACATCGCGATCTCGCGCACAAAGGTGCTGCTGATGAACTGGTATTTGTCGCTGGGGGTGAGGAACACGGTTTCCACGTCGGGCATCAGGCTGCGGTTCATCCCTGCCAGCTGGAACTCATAGTCGAAGTCGGTCACCGCGCGCAAGCCCCGGACCATCGCTTTGCCACCACGGGCGACGACAAAGTCGCGCAGCAACCCGGAGAAACTCTCGACTTCGACCTGGTCATAGGCCTTCACCGAGAGCCGAGCCATCTCGATGCGCTCTTCCAGCGTGAACATCGCCCTCTTGTGGTGACCCGCCGCCACGGCCACGATGACGCGGTCGAAGAGCTGGGTGGCGCGCCGGATGACGTCCTCATGGCCCAAAGTCATCGGGTCGAAAGTCCCGGGGTAGACGGCGATCACGTTACTGGCCATGGTGCTCTCCTTAACGGACAGCGAACTTTTTTCGCCGTTGTGCGGCGATTATGCAGCCCTCTGCAACAAGTGGGCATGGACGGCGCCCGCCTTGATATGGCGCACGAGCGTGAGGCCGAAGGGCGCGAGCCGGGTGTCATCCCAGGCGGCAGAGGCCTCGAGGTAAATCCAGCCCTCAGCCGCGATGGCCGTGGAAGCCGCGCGCAGCGACTTGTCCCAGAGATTGGCGTCAAAGGGCGGATCCAGAAAGACCAAATCGATACTGTTCGGCGCCTGGCTCGCAAGCACTGACAGCCCATTGCCTCGTTGCACCCTCACGGCCGAAGCGTCGAGCCGGGTCTGGACGTCTCGCAGCAAAGAGACCAGCTGCGCATCCTGCTCGACCAGCAAAACCTCAGCCGCGCCGCGCGAGGCGGCCTCCAGACCGAGCGCGCCGGTGCCGGCAAAGGCATCGATGCAACGCCAGCCTGTGAGGTCCTGTCCGAGCCAATTGAAAAGCGTTTCGCGCACCCGGTCCGGCGTGGGGCGCAGACCGGCCTTGTCGGGGACGCGCAGCTTGGTGCGCTTCCATTGGCCGCCGATGATGCGGACTTCGTGGGGCGGTGTCGCCTTATTTGCCATGGACCCAAGCTTAAGGCAAGGCGTCAAAGGAAAAGGCCGAGTCGCCATCGGCGGGCTCGGCCTTCTCTTGACTACCCAGCGCCCGTGTCGGGCGCCGATCGTGTGACAGCGATCGTTGCATTCTGAAAGGCAATTTCAAGGCCGTGTTGACGACCCCTGTCAACTTTGACAGGGGTCGCACCGGGTTTTTCGGAGATCACTGGCTTTTTGCTCAGCGCGCTGCCGGCGCCGCTGCGCCGACGGTCACGATGACCATCCGCTCGGGCTGCAGTTTGCGCCCGAAGGCGGCCTTGACGTCCGCCGCGGTGACTCTCTGTACATTGGCGGTCCAAGTGTCCAGGTAGTCCAGAGGCAGGTTGTTCCAGGCAATGTTGGCGACGTTGTCCAGCAGCTTGCGGTTGCCGTCGATCAAGAGCGGGAAGCCGCCGATCAGATTGCCCTTGGCGGCCTTGAGCTCGGTTTCGGTCGGCCCCTCTGCCACATAGCGCGCAAGCACATCGCGCGCCACCTGCACGGCTTGGGCGGTCTGGTCGGGCCGGGTCTGCAGGCTCAAGGTGAACGCGCCCGCGTGCAGGCCCGGCGAGAAGTAACTGGCGACGCTGTACGACAGGCCTCGCTTCTCGCGCACTTCCTGCGTCAGGCGCGAGACAAAACCGCCACCGCCGAGTGTGTAGTTGCCCACCAGCAAAGCGAAAAAGTCCGGGTCACTGCGCTTGTAGCCGGGCTGACCGATCAGCACGTGCGCTTGCGCCGAGGCGAACGCAATGTCTTTCACCACTGGCGCGCTGAGCGAAGCGACCTCGCCGACTGCGGGCAATGCATCGCAGCGCCCTGCGACGGCGGCCGGCAGGCGCGCGAGCAAAGTCGTCGCCATGGTGTCCGCCTGTGCGCGGTTGACCGCGCCAACGATGCTCACCTTGGCGCGGCAGGGCTCCAGCAACGCGTACGTCTTTTTCATGTCGGCAACGCTGATGCGCGCGAGCGATTCCTCGGTCGTGTCATGGCCGTAGGGATGGGGGCCATAGACCGCGGCCGCAAAGGCCTTGCCTGCGACGGTGCCAGGGCGAGTGTTGGCCTCGCGAATCGAAGCCGACAGGCGCTGCCGCTCGCGCTCCCAAACATCTGCGGGAAACGCGGGCTCACCCAACTGGCGCGCCGCCAGCGCAATGGCCTTGGGCAGCAAGTCCGGGTAGGTCAGCGAGCGCAGCGAGAAACTCATGCGGTCGGCGCCCGCACCGGCATCAAAGCTGGCGCCCAGGTCGGCCCAGGCTTCGCCGAGCTGGTTCTCGTCCAGGGCCGGCTGGCCATTGCGCGCTTCGATGCCCTTCGCGGTCATGCCAGCAGTGACGCCGGCGAGGCCGGCCTTGTCATCGGGCTCGCGGCGGGCGCCGGCATCGAACTCGATGCGCACATCGACCATCGGGATCGACGGGCTTTCGACGAAGTAGATCTTCGCGCCGCTGGGCTGGACCCAGTGCTGAATCGGAATCGCGGCGTGAACGCTCGCGCACGCGAAAAGCAGGGCGGCGACAAAGACTTGGGCGGCGCGCGGGAGGGTGTTCTTGGTTTGCATGTGGACGGCCGTGCGGTCAGTGGCGAGCGCCCGGCGGGGGCGTGCGGGGTTTGCGGTTGGGGTCCACCGGCTGCGGTCGCAGCACGCCGACGGTAAGTTGATCGTCGGCGAAGTACTTGGCGGCCACCGCCTGCACCTGGGCCGCCGTGACGTCGCGCAACTGTGCGATCAGGCGGTCGCTGGCGTCCAGCGGCATGCCGATGATCCATTGGCTGCCCAATTCGCGCGCCTGGTTCATGACGGAGTCGAGCTTGTAGACCTCGCTGGCGACCCACTGGGTCTTCACGCGGTTGAGTTCGGCTTCGGTTACCCCTTCGCGGGCGATCTTTGCGACCTGCGCGCGCAGCGCGGCTTCGACTTGCTCAGCGGTCTTGCCCTTGGCCGGCACAGCGTCAAGGGTGAACAGCTGCGGACCGCGCCCCCACAGGCCATTGCCCGCACCTGCGCTGTCGGCCACGCGGTCCGGGCCTTGGGTCAGCGCCCGATCCAGGCGCGCGCCGCTGTAGCCGTCGAGGACCGCCGACAGCACCGTGAGCGCCAATGCATCCCGGTTGTCCGCGGTGGACTCGAAGGAAGTGAGTTGCGGGACCTTGAAGGCCAACGCAACGTAGGCCTGATCGGCGGGCGCCTTGAACTCGATGCGCCGGATGCCCGCCTGATCTGGTTCGATGCGGGGCTTGCGCGTCGGCACCGGTCCCGCAGGGATGGTGCCGTAATACTTCTCAGCAAGGCGCCGCACCTGCGCAACGTCCACGTCGCCGGCTACCACGAGCACCGCGTTGGCCGGGACGTACCAGCGCTTGTAGAAGTCCCGTGCATCCTGCGCCGTCATCGCGTCCAGGTCACTCATCCAGCCGACGATCGGGCGCCGGTACGGCGATGCCTGATACACCACCGAGTTCATGGTTTCCCAGAAGAGCGAGCGCGGCTGGTCTTCGGTGCGCATACGGCGCTCTTCTTTCACCACCTCCAGTTCGGGCTTGAACTCCGAATCTGGCCACTGGTTGTGCGTGAAGCGGTCGGCTTCGAGCTTCATCACCTCTTCGAGCTTGCCAGCGGGAATCTGCTGAAAATAACCCGTCGCGTCACGCATGGTGAATGCATTTTCGCGCCCGCCCAGGGCCGCGACACGGCGCGAGAACTCGCCGGGCTTCACGTCCTTGGTGCCCTTGAACAGCATGTGCTCC